>JALREU010000009.1 GCA_023256705.1 Rickettsiales bacterium | reverse complement strand
GTGATGATGATATTAAAGCTTGGGAAAGTAAAGTAATAGAAGATCACATGACAAAAAATTAATAATTTCCAAAAAATGTCTGATATTAAAATTACCAATATCGATAATTTCGCCAAATTAAAGGAAGATAAAATTGGCATAAATTTCTTAAAGCCATATGAAGAAATAAATAAAGAGACCGAAGAATATCGATTGAAAATTCAAGATCATCAAATTCGCAAAAGCAACCAAGAATATGCGATGAAAAGCGATATTTATCGCTGGGTAAAAAAAATCATAAATTGTTATTTATTTTTTGTTTTTTGCATAATTGCTTTTAAGGCATTTAGTCTAAATTTTGGCTTAACTCCGCCTGAAATTATTGCAATTTTAACTTCAACAACGGCAACAATAATTGGCTTACCTTATTTGATTGTAAGTTCGTTATTTTCAAAATCAGAAAATCCAAAAAACGACAAATCCTCGTCGGCAATTGAAAGAAAAATCAAAAATGATTAAAATTTCGACTTTTAATGTCAACTCAATAAAAGCAAGGCTTCCAAGATTTTTAGAGTGGGTAAAATTTTCCAATCCAGATGTAATTTGCTTGCAAGAATTAAAGTGTGAAGAGCATAATTTTCCACTGGAAGCAATTATGGATGCTGGCTATAATTGCACGGTTTTTGGGCAGAAAACATATAATGGAGTTGCCATTTTATCAAAATATAAAATTGAAGATGTGGTTAAAGGCTTACCAAATTTTCATTTTCAAAACCAATTGGATTTTCAAGCCAGATATATCGAGGGTTTGATAACAATTAAAAATCAAGTCTTTAGAATTGCTTCAATTTATGTGCCAAATGGTGGTGGCGATTTACCTTTAAATCAAAAACTCGAAGATAGTTTAAAATTTAGCTACAAAATGGCTTTTTTTCAGGCTCTAAACCAACATATATCAAGCCTTTTAGAATTTGATGAGAAGCAAATCTTTTGCGGTGATTTTAATGTTGCGATAGATGAAATTGATATTTTTAATCCAAAAGAATATGATGGTCAAATTTTATTTCATCCGCAAGAAAGAAAATGGTTTAGAACCATTTTAAATCAAGGATTAATTGATGTTTATCGTAAAAAAAATCCAAATCAAATTAATTATAGCTGGTGGGATTATCGTGGCAATTCTTATGCTAACAATAAGGGAGCAAGAATTGATTATATTTTAACTACACCAAGCCTATTAAATGAAATTAAAGAAGTGGTGATTGAAGATAAAAATGTTCGCAACCAAGAAAAGGCTTCTGATCATTGCCCTGTAAGCCTAATACTTGATTTGCCCTAAGTAAATATTTTTTTAATGTAAATTCTTGAAGTTGTGGAATTTTTCAATAATTTTTTCCAAAATTAATTTTTCAAGTCGGGTGTTATTGAAAAAATTTATTTCTGGAATGCAAGTTGGAGAAGTAACATTAATCTCCGTAAGATAATCGCCGATTATATCAATGCCAACTATCAATAAATCTAGCTTTTTTAAGGACCAAGAAATAGTTTTGCAAATTTCCAAATCGCGATGCGAAAGCCCGGCTTTTTTAGCATAGCCCCCGATATGAAGATTAGAGCGGATTTCGCCATTTTGAGCCATTCTTGATATAGCACCAATCGGTTCGCCGTCGAGTAAGAAAATTCTTTTATCGCCATTTTTTACTTCAGATAAAAATTTTTGAGCAATAATTGGTGCTTGATATAATTTCATCATCATTTCAAAATTTGCGGTAAGGTTTGAAGCGGTTTCGTCAATCAAAATTACGCCATCACCTCCATAAGAATAAAGTGGCTTCAAAATGATTTTTTGATGTTGTTGATGAAATTTGCGTATGGCATTTAAATCAGCGGAAATCAGGGTTGGTGGAGTTATATCTGGAAAATTTGTTACAAATAATTTTTCTGGACAATTACGAATTTGCGAAGGTTCATTGATAACTAAAACCTTATCCTTAATTTTTTCTAAAAAATAGGTGGTGGTAATGTAATTCATGTTGAAAGGGGGGTCTTGGCGAACTAAAATTATATCAAAATCTGTTAATAAATAATAACTCTCTTCTAAAATATTGTAAAAATTACTTGAATTATTTAATAAAATTTTAGATATTTTAGCACCGATATTTTGTTTATTTACATCAAAATATAATGAGTTTGGAGTGTAATAAAAAATTTCATGACCACATTCTTGGGCATATTTTAAAAGCAAATAGGTGGTATCAGTTTTGATATTAATTGTGGCAATATCATCCATTTGGGCAATAATTTTCATATAAAATTTAAAACAAATTCAAAAGAGTTATCAAATTAATTTAATATAAATAAATATAAATGCAAAATACAAATTATACCAAAATTATGCCTTCATTTGAAATTGGCGATTATATTATGCGTGAAGAAAATAATGAAGATGTTGTGGATTTCTTTAGCTATTATTCAGATCCGATGGTGCATCGTTATATTTTATGCAATATTCCTCGCAATTTAGAAGAGGCAAAACATGATTTTTACTATTGGAAAAATACCTTCACTAGAGGTGATGGAGCCTATTTTGCAATAGCAAAAAAATCTGATAATAAAATGATTGGTTCCATTGGCTTAACTGGATTTAATAATTATCATAAGCGTATCGAGGTTAGTTACGATTTATCTAAGGATTATTGGCATAAGGGCATTATGTCTATGGCGTTGAAAAAAATTTGCGATTATGGTTTTTATGAATTTAAGGTAAATAGGATTGAGGCAAATGTGGTTCCAGATAATTTTTCCTCGAGAAATTTACTAACAAATAACGGATTCAAATTAGAAGGTTATCTTCGTCAACATCGTTATCATTATGGTGAATTTAAAGATGTGGTATTTTTTAGTCTGCTAAGAGATGATTTTTATAAAAAAAATAAATAATAAGAATTGTAATATTAATTAATTTTATATGAAATCATTATCGCAAAGAAGGCAATTAGAGATTTTGTCAAGAATTGAGAAAGAAACCGAATCTGAAATATAGTTTTCTTCTTTCTGCTTTTAGTTTTTGAAAGTTAAATTAAGATTTTGAAAAGTTAGTTTTTTGCCTGAAATATTAGAAACTTCCTCAATCTTTTTTGCTAAAAAAACTACATCAGCACTGTTAATAACAGCTTTTTTAATAATCATATCCAGTAATTTTTGATTCAAAAAAATTTGTTTGCGAGATAAGATGTTGGCTAAAATAATTTTTAAATTTGATGGGCAATAATTTTCAATTTTTATAGTTGGAATATTTCTAATTCGAGAAATTAAATCTGGGATTTCATAATTTGCAGGTTCTCTGTAAAGCATAATTAATCTTGCACCAATTTCATTGGCAGAATTAATAATTTGTAGAATTTTATGTTCATTATCAAATAAAGATAAATCATCTAAAATATAGATTTGTTTAGATTGAAAATGATTAAAGGGATTAAAATTAGATAATTGTGAAATATTGATAATTTCACCTCGAAATTTATGAGAATAAATGTGCAATAAATGAGTTTTGCCGACACAGCTTTCGCCATAAATAATAATGTTTTTTAAAAAATTATCCTTAGTAAAATCAGTAAAAAAATTATTGAGAAACTGATTGGCATTTTTATTTTCAGGTAAAAAAACGAAGTCTTGTTCTTTAAAATTGTCGATTTGATGAGTTTGGTAAAAATCAAAAAATAATTGACTCACTATTCAATAACTTTGGGAACTGCAAAATAACCAAAAATCTGATTTGGAGCATTTTTTAGAACTTCGGATGTAATATCGCCATCACTTACCTCATCTTTTTTTAATTCTAGCGATTGGTTGTGGACATTTATCATTGGCTCGATATTATCAGTGTTAACCTCACTGAGTTTTTCAACCCAATTAATTACATTTTCAATTTGGGATGCTAAAATCTCTTTGTCGTCGCCAACCTCAATTTGAGAGAGTCTGGCTACTTTTTCAATGTCTTTACTGGTTATTTTTGCCATTTTATGATATATAAAAATAATAATGATTATTTAAAAATTTTACCAAATAAAGGTAGAATTTTAGGGTTGGATCTCGGCTCCAAAAATATTGGATTAGCGATTTGTGAGGATACACAAAATATCGCAACACCCAAAAAAATTTTACGCCGAAAAAGTAATAATTATGATTTTGCCACATTATTATCAATTATTCAAGAAAATCATTTGATAGCAATAATCTTTGGATTGCCACTTAAAATGGATGGTTCAGAAAATTTGATGGTAGATTTTGTCATGAAATTTATGCAAAAATTTGATGAATTTTTGCTAAATAATAAAATAAATTTGCCATTAATCGCTTTTGATGAAAGGCTTACCAGTTTTGATGCGAGGTATTTAGCGAACTCAATTTCAAAAAATCAAAAGGCAATTGATGATATTTCTGCATATTTAATTTTGAACGACTTCCTTGAATATTTGCGTCAAAGCCGAAATTAAATTTTCAATCATTTCGTCATTATGCATGGCGCTTGGGGTAATTCGCAATCTTTCATCGCCTTTGGCAACGGTTGGATAATTTATATGCTGAATATAAATATTAAATTCATTGAGTAATTTTTTAGAAATTTCTTTGGCTAAAATCGGGTTGCCAACCATAACCGAAATTATATGAGAATCATTTGGAAAAATTTTGATGTTATTGTGCTGTAGAGCGTTTTTGACCTTGGCAACATTTTTGAATAATTTTTCGCGTTCTAAATTGGAATTTTGTAAATATTTAACATTGCTAATAATTGCCGACAATATTGCAGGTGGCATTGAAGTGCTAAAAATAAAGGGCGACGCAAAAGAGCGAATTGCTTTTATAATATTTTCTTTGGCAGTAATATAGCCACCAATTGCCCCATAACCTTTGGCAAAAGTGCCTTGGATAATATCAATTTGATGTTGTAAATCGAGTTGTTCACTAAGGCCAGCGCCAGTTTTGCCATATAATCCAACCGCATGAACTTCATCGATATAGGTTAAGGCGTTAAATTTCTTAGCAATTTCAACAATTTCCTTAAGCTTCCCAAAATCTCCATCCATTGAATAAACTGACTCAAAAATAATAATTTTGGGATGGTTTAAATTATAATTTTGGAGTAATTCGGTGAGATTTTGCAAATCATTATGAGCAAAAACATGCTTGGTAAGTCCGCTATTTTTTATGCCAGAAATTATAGAGGCATGATTTTTTTTGTCAGAAAAAATAGTTAAATTTGGAATAATTTTGGCAAGAGCTTGAATTGTGCCATCATTAGCACTATAACCTGAACCGAAAACCAAACCGGCTTCTTTGCGATGGTGGTTGGCAATCAAATTTTCGAGTTCTTCAATAAGTGCATTATTGCCAGATATATTTCTGGTGCCACCAGCTCCAACTCCATATTTATCAAGAGCCTGTTTGGCATTGATAATAGCCTGTGGACTTTGGCCCATGCCTAGATAATCATTTGAGCACCAAATCACGATTTTTTTGCCATTATTGTTATTAATGGCATAAGGGAATTCTCCGCAAATTCGTGAGATATTCACAAATTCACGAAAGCGATTTTCTGCCTTCAAATTTTCTAGAGCCTGATTAAAATATTGTTCAAATAATAAATTCATAAAAGTAGGTTTTGAGCCATTTTAGTGGTTTTAAGAGTTATCTTCAAGTCCTTTTTGTAATTTTTTTGACCAATTTTTAACCAAAATAATTAAACTAAAAAGTATAATCAAAGCGCCAACCCAAACCCATAAGTCAAATTTTTCACCAAATACAAAATATGCAATGATGCTGGTAAAAATTAATCGAGTAAAATCAAATGGTTGTAAATTTGCGAGATTATTTCGGCAGTAAGCTTTGGCAATAAGCTTATAAGAAAAATTGGAAAGAACGCCAAGTGTAAAAAATTCTAAAATATCGCTATCTTTGACTGGCTCTAAATATGGCAAAGCCAGAGGTATGGAAATCATAAATTGAAAAAAATTCATATTTGCCACGATTAATTTTGGGCTACTAGTTTTAGTCATGGTCTTGGTTATCAAATTGGAAATGGTCCAAAGTAAAATTGACAAAAATGAAAATAAATATCCAAAATTAAATTCGTTAAAACCCGGACGCAATATTATTAAAACTCCAATAAAGCTTAAGACGCAAACCAAAGATATTTTTTTGGAAATTTTTTCATTAAAAATTAAAGCAGAGGCAATGATGGTAGCAATTGGCGTTAAAAAACTCAAAGCCACAGCTTCGCAAAGAGGTAATAAACTTACAGCTTTGAACCAGCAAAACATCGAGATTGTGCCATTGGCACTGCGAATAATATGGAGTTTTAAATTGGTGGTTTTAAAAATATTGGTTTTGTCTTTGATGGTGCTTGGCATAGTAAGTATTAGGCCAAAAAAATTGCGCATCATTACGATGAAGAAAATATTATATTCAAGACTTAAAATTCGAACCATGGCGATAAGTATCGACAAAATTAAGCTCGACAGAATAATATCCTTAGCACCATTTTTATTGCGTATCAAAGGGAGTGATTTAAATTTTTTTAACATTCCGATTTGATTTTTTTATAAAAATTAACAGCATTTTTATCGGCAATAATTTTGTTGAAATTGATGGATTCGATAAATAATCCATTCAAACTTTTAACCCTTGATAATGCTACATAGCATTGCCCCGGGCTAAATACATTTGATAAATCGCAAGAAATTTTGTCTAAGGTAAGACCTTGTGATTTATGAATTGTAATTGCCCAAGCTAAAATTAGGGGAATTTGAGAAACCGATGCTTCAATTTTTATAGTTTTAGTATCTTGATCGAACTTCTCTAAATTCCATTCTTCAGGTCCAATAGTTAAAATTTTATTGTTAGCAAATTCAACAATTGGATAATTTTTTTTGGGCGAAAAATCACGAATTATGCCAAGCGATCCATTGATAATTCCTTCTTTTTGATAGGTGTTTTTTATCATCATCACCTGAGCTCCAACCTTTAATTTAAGGTGTTGATAAGCCAAGCAATTTTTTTTAAGAAAATCAATTTTATAAAGGTCGCCAGAAAAATCCGCCTTAAATTCAAATTCCTTGTTGGAAATATTCTGCATAAATTTACTATTAATACGCTCAACTCTATCGTTGTGAGTGGTTAGAATCGTGGCTTTGATAACTTGATTGGGGTCAACAATATTAACTCTAGATTGCAAAACTTTTTGGTCATCTGGATATAAATTGCCGAAGCGAAGATTATTTAAAATATCGATAAAATCATGTTCCAATTGGCGAAAGGGTTTGGTGAGAATATAATTTTTTAAATTTAATTCCTCCCATATTTTAGAATTGAAGCAATAGATAATTTCATCGTTGAATTTATTGACGGGAGGAAGTTGTAAAAAATCTCCAAAAAACAAAACTTGCAACCCGCCAAAAACATTTTTATTTTGACGAATTTCCTTAAAAACAATATCAAGAATTTCAAGTAATTCAGGAGAAATCATCGAAATTTCATCAATCGCTAAGGTTCTGGTTTTGATAATTCTTTTGCGGATTTTACTGAATTTTGGTTGTTTTAAATTGGCTAAAATTTGTTCAATTGGGTGATTGGCAAGGCCAATTCCAGCAAAAGAATGAATGGTGGATCCTCCAATATTTATTGAAGCAATTCCAGTGCTTGCTGTAATTTCTAGTCCTAAATGTGAAAAATTTCTTTTGAGGTAATTTAGCAAATAAGATTTGCCAGTTCCAGCACCTCCAGATATGAAAATATTATCGCCATTTAAATAAGACTCGACGATTTTTTGCTGTTGTGTTGATAAATTTGCAGTTTCCAATTGTTATTAAATAAAACAACCCAAATACCATAAGATATTTGGGTTGCTTGTGTTGTTAAAATTTAACTATTTAGAGCGTAAAGCGCCAATTTTTTCTTTGAAAGTGTTAACATCCATAGCTCCAGGAATTAACTCTTCGCCGATAATGAAACCTGGGGTTCCAGTGATACCAACTGAAGAACCTAAAGATAAATTATCTTGTAAGATTTTTTCAATTTTATCTTTATCGTTTTTCAAAGTGTCTTCAATTTTTTTAGTATCAACTCCAGCAGATTTGGCAGCATTAAGAGCGGCTTTTTTGCCTTTGTCGTTGGTTTTCATGAGGGCATCATGAAACTTTCTAAATGAATTTGGAGCAATTAAATTAACTGCAATTGAAACTTTAGCCATTTCAAATGAAGCTTCGCCAAGAATAGGGAAATCACGATAAATAACGCGAAGTTTTGGGTCGGCTTTAATTAGCTCATCGACAGTAGCTTGAGCTTTTTTGCAATATCCGCAAGCATAATCATAGAATTCAACGATAGAAACATCATATCCTTGAGGAGCATATTGCGGAGAATTTTCATCATTGAATAATTCATTTTGTTTTTGACCAATATTTTTTTGTGCATTTTTAGTTTGCTCTTCCATCATTTTCTTTTGCATGTTTTGAACTGAATTGATGATGGCTTGTGGATTGGCTTCAACCCATTTAGCAATTACTTCTTCTGCATCTTTAACATTTTCTACCGATTTGTTTGGGTCAAGACCGGTTGATTTAGTGTCAGATTGGGTTTCTGCTTTTGGTTCTGTTGATTCTTTTGATTTTTTTGCATTAAAAGCATAAAAACCTGCGCCAATTACTGAGGCAACGATAATTGAAGCCAAAATTAATTTTAAATTTGAAGGCTTTTGATGTTTTTTAGAAAATGACATGATTGAAAAAATTAAAATTATTAATAAAATTTAACTAAAATATTACCTAAATGATAAATTTAATTTTTTGCAATGCAACCAACTTTTTTAATTGAAAATAATTTTGATACAAAAATAATTTGTGGAATAGACGAAGCTGGGCGGGGACCGCTTGCAGGGCCTGTTGTTGCCTGTACCTTTTTGGTAGATAGAAATAAAATTTTACCAGAAGTTAATGATTCAAAAAAAATTTCAAAAACCAAAAGATTAAAAATATTTGAAAATTTAATAAATAATCATAAATATGGCATTGGTATAGTTGATAATGCTCAAATCGACGAAATAAATATATTGCAAGCCACAAAATTAGCGATGGAAATTTCTTGTGATAATTTTTATGAAAAATATGGTATAAGTCCGGATATTCTGCTGGTTGATGGCAATATGGTTCCATTTGCAAAAAAATTAAATATACAAGAAATTCTGCCTATTATAAAGGGAGATCAAAAGTCAATTTCAATTGCTTGCGCGTCAATCATTGCAAAAGAAGTTCGAGATGATATAATGAATAAATATCATCAGAAATTTCCAAATTATGAATTTAATAAACATTATGGTTATGGTACCAAAAAACATATTGAAAATATTAATAAATTTGGAATTTCTGCAATACATCGTAGGTCGTTTGAGCCAATAAAATCAATAGTAAATAACTAATTATGAAAATTATAAATCAAATTGATAAAAAAGCGGTAGACTTAGCAATTCATCATCTTAATAATGGTAATATAGTATGTTTTGCTACCGATACAATTTATGGTTTAGCGGTTGACGCCACTAATGAAAAGGCTGTGGAAAAATTATATAATTTTAAAAATCGACCAAAAAATAAACCATTTTCAATTTTTGTAAGAGATATTAATATTGCAAAAAAACTTTTTGTTTTTAATAATTTATCTTTAGATATTGCTAATAAATATTTTCCTGGACAACTAACGATGATCCTTAAAACCAAGGATTATGCCAAAAAAATATTAGCAAAAAATATCAATAATGGTGTTAATGATTTTGTTGGCTTTAGAATTGTGGATAGCTATTTCGTAAGAAATTTATTTGCAAATTATAATGGAATTTTGGTGGTTTCAAGTGCCAATAAATCTAATTATGAACCTTGTTTATCGGTATCTCAGATTAAAAAAAATCTCGGTGGTATTGATTTATTAGTAGCTGGAAAAAAAACCAGCGGTGTGGCTTCAACAATTGTAAAAATTGATGAAGATAATTTTTCAATTATTAGAAATGGTAAAATAAAATTTTAAGAATATGGATTTTATTAATAATTTTTTTAAATCAGGTTTTGTAAAAATCATGATACTTTTTATTTTTCTATATTTTGTATATGAAAAATCAAAAGATGACCCGAGATCATTTTCTAACACTTTAAAAAATCAGGATTTTAAAAGTAATATTGCTAACTTAAAAACTAATTATGAGGTTATCAAAAAAGCTAAAGAAGAAGGTGTTTTTGATAATCAAACAGAAGAAAATCCAGTTGATAATTTTGATAATCTAGAAATTGAGGTTATAAGACAAGGGGTTATGGATAACGAGGCAACCTGCAATGATCAGGTTGACATTGAATATATTTTGATGTCTGAGCTTGGTAACATTGCCAATAAATCAATAATTAAAATTTATATCGGAGAAAACTTTAATAAAATCATTGAAAAAACCTTAATTGGAATGCGTCCGGGTGAAATTAGAAAAGTAAAAATTCCAAAAAATTTTAAAACAGGTGATCTGAAATATGATAGCTTTATTGAGAGTAGAGATATGATATATCAAGTTATGCTTATTCAAATCAATAAGAGCATTGCCAACAATTATAAATGCGATTAAAATGAACAAAAACAAAGATTCCTCCGCACTTAAATTTCTATATGATTATTTACCGATAATAATATTTTTTTTATGTTACAAATATTCCTTAATTTACGATAATTTGCTTTTTGCAACTTTGGCAATGCTATGGACCTCTTTTATTGCAATATTTGTTTGTTTTGCAGTGTCAAGACAAGTGCCAAAAGTAGCTACTTTTTCTGCAATATTACTGGGTATTTTTTGCGGATTGTCAATTGCATTTAATGATGAATATTTCATTAAAATTAAGCCAACAATTATTAATTTAATCTTTGGATTCATTTTATTTTACAGCTATTTTTTCAAGAAGCCGATGTTAGCATTTATTTTGGGAGAACAAATAAAAATTTCCAACGAAGATTGGTTGATTTTATCCTTAAGATGGGGTTGTTTTTTTGTTGGCTTAGCCTTGTTAAATGAATTAATATGGAGAAATTTTTCAACTGATTTCTGGGTTAAGTTTAAGGTATTTGGAATGATGACAATATCGATGGTGTTCACAATATCACAAATACCGTTTTTATTAAAGGCTCAAAACAGATTTAGCAATATTAAAATATAGCTATTTGTAAATCGCCATCATCAAGAGTGCTTTCAAAAATTTTGCCATTATTCTCGCTAGTTTTTTCATGACAAATTTCTAAATTATCAATTAAGGTTTGCGACTTTATGAATTGAGCATTTTTCTTGGCATTTTCTAAAATTTTTGATTGCGATGAAAAAAGTTTAACATTAATTCTGTCGGTAATATCAAGCATCGCATCCTTACGATTTTGTTGAATAGCTCGAATTATATCGCGAGCAATCCCTTCAGATTCAAGTTCTTCAGTGATTTCAATATTGAGCATAACCAAATAATCATTGCTTGGTAAGCTGATTATGGCAAATTTAGATTCATCGATATTTTTGGTGGAAAGTTTGATTTCAAAATCATCATTTTCAAGGGTCTCATCGCAAATTGAAATTTTGTTATTGGTAAGTAATTCCCAATTATTTTCCTTAACTGCTTGGGTCATAGCTTTGATTTTGGCTCCAAATTTTGCGCCAATTTTCTTGAAATTAAGCTGAAGTTTATATTCGCCATATTGGCTTATATCGGTTGCCAAACTAATTTTTTTGACATTAACTTCTTCGGCAATAATTTCAAAATATTTGGTAAATTTTTCAGAGTTTTTGCCAATAATTGTTAGCGAGGAAAGTGGCAATCTAACTCGAAGATTTTTGTGATCACGAATCGATAAAACCGATGAGCAAATATTTCGAACTAAATCCATTTCTTCAATTAATTTGTGATCGCTTGGAAGAAAAGAAGCGTCTGGAAAGTCTTGCAGATGTATTGAAATATTTCGGTTTATCATGCTAATTCTCCGATAATTTGGGCGGTTTCATTGTTGTTATTAAATGTTTCAACAATAGCATCGGCATCATTTTTGCTAACTACGGCAACCATACCAATTCCACAATTAAATGTTCTATGCATCTCGGCATCATCAATTTTACCAAGTTTTTGTAGAAAATTGAAAATTTCTGGACGGTTCCATGATTTATATTCAATTTTAGCTTGCAAATTATCGCTTAAAACTCGAGGTAAATTTTCAGTTAATCCGCCACCAGTTATATGGGCTAAAGCCTTGATTTTGTTGGTTTTGATAGCGGTGAGGCAAGATTTGACATAAATTTTGGTAGGGGTAAGTAATTCTTGACCAAGAGATTTATTTTCGCAAAATTTATCAAAAAAATTCAAGTTGTTGGTTTTTAAAATATTTCGTGCCAAAGAATAGCCATTAGAGTGCAATCCAGAAGATGATAGCCCGATTAACACATCGCCCTTTTGTGTGGTTTTAGGTAAAATTTCTTGACGCTCAACAGCTCCAACCGCAAAACCTGCCAAATCGTAATCACCTTGATGATACATGCTAGGCATTTCGGCAGTTTCACCGCCAATTAGTGAGCAACCTGCGATTTTACAGCCTTCGGCAATTGATTTTATAACTTTAGAAGCAATTTCAACATCAAGTTTTGAGCAGGCGAAATAATCTAGAAAAAATAAAGGCTCCGCCCCTTGAACCACCAAGTCATTTACCGACATTGCAACTAAATCAATGCCGATAGTATCGTGAATATTAGTGTCGATGGCAATTCGTAGTTTGGTGCCAACTCCATCGGTGGATGATACTAAAACTGGGTCTTTAAAATTACATTTTGCCAAATCAAAAAGCGCTCCGAATCCTCCTAAATCAGCATTACAACCTGTTCTAATGGTAGATTTTGCGAAAGGTTTAATTTTATTGACAAGTTCATTTCCAGCGTCAATATCAACTCCTGAATTTTTATAATTTAATGACATTTTTTAATAAATTAGAGGTAATAGTAAATCTTTTGATTGATTAAAATAAATTTTAAGAATATTTTATTAATATCAAATAAAATTTTACAATCATGATAAAAATTTTTCAATTCATAATATTTTTACTTTTTATATTGTCATCCTCAGTAATGCCCTCTATGGCGCAAGACAAAGGAACCAATCCTTATCTAATTGAAGGAATATATTCCAAAAATACTGGGAAAAATCCTGATTTGGCAAAAAAAAATACTCTAAAATATGCAAGGAGAGATGCCTTAATGGTATTGTTTGCCAGAATATCTAAGCCACTTAGCATTGCCGACGAAATTTCCGACGATGAAATTGTTGAAATGATCCGCTCCGAGCAAATTCTCGATGAAAAATTTTCTGGAAATAATTATTCAGCAAATTTTAATTTTGTTTTTGCCAAAGATTTTGTTGAACATATATTAAGCCAAAAAAAATTAGACGATAATTCTAACATTATAGAAAAAAAGAAAATGTCGGAAAAATTCACAATTATTCCAGTTAAAATGGCTATTAACAAACCGCTAATCTGGGAAGAGGAAAATGATTGGAAGGTTATATTATCTAGAGTTGTTGCCAAAAATGATCTTGACGATAAATTTATTATTCCATCAGCAAAAAAGGAAAATATTTTATTATTTAATTCACAAAATATTTTAAATTTGTCAGCGAATGAAATTGAGAATGCTATTACTAAAAATGAATCGCGCGGGATTTATATTTTTAATTTTTCATTCGACGAAATTGACAACAAAGTCTTGGTTAGATCAACATATTTAGAGCCTGGATTTAAAAAGAATTTTAGTTTATCTTTCACCAATGCAGATAAAATTGAATATAATGAATTAATTAAAAAGGTTGCAGAAAAAACCTTAGATTTTATTGAAAAAAATCCAATTACAGTTCAAAGCGATTTTAGCAATAAAAACCCCGAAGTTGATTTTAAAATCTCTAGCTTTAGCGATTGGTTATTTGTGAAAAACACTTTGGAAAAAGGTAATTTGATTGAAAAAATTGAAATCAAATCGATATCACGCGACAATGTGAAAACCAAACTTCAAATTGCGGGGTCAAAATTTAATATTGAAGAAATTTTTAATAAATTAAATTTACGATATTTAAAATTACCCGAAGGAACCTATGAAATCAATGCTGTATCTCAATGAAAACCAAAGATAAAATTTTATTTTTTGCAATAATTTGCATAATTTTAGGGCTAATAATTTATCAAGTTAAGGATGTTTTGTTGCCATTTGTTTTGGCGATAATTATCAGTTATTTCCTTAACCCTTTGGTAAATTTTATTGGAAAAAAACTAAAAATTTCTAGAAATGTTACGGTAAGTTTAATCGTCTCACTATTTTTAGTATTCTTGGCAGTGTTTTTTTCAGTTATATTGCCAATATTATATACCCAATCCCTCAGCTTTATTGACTCTGTACCTGAATATATTCAGTTTTTTTCAGATAATTTTTATCCAAATATTGTCGATTTTTTACTTAAATTTAATATTGAAATCGAAAATGATTTTTTTGAGCTTATTAAAAGTAATAATTTTTTTATCGCTGATCAAAATATCTCCGATAAATTGATAACCAATATTGTAAGTTCAACAAACTTTATTATAAATTTACTATCGATAATTTTTATAATGCCAATTTTAGTTTTTTATTTATTAAAAGATTGGAATATATTAGTTAAAAAATGCTCATTTTTGATGCCAGAAAAATATTCTAGCCAAATTATATTCATATTAAAACAAATTGATGAGGCGATTGCTCACTATCTTCGTGGTCAGACCAATGTTTGTCTAGTTCTAGCTTTATATTATTCGATTATGTTGTCATTTACTGGCTTGAGTCATGGTTTTTTTATCGGCATTGCAACGGGCATTTTGTCTTTCGTGCCTTTCATTGGCTATGGAATTGGAATTTCGATTGCAATCATAGTTTCGCTGTTTCAATGGGGATTAGAATTTAACAGTTTAATGATAATTTTGGCAATATATATTCTTGGACAAATTTTAGAATCATATTTTCTGGTTCCATATTTGATTGGTAGCAAAATTCAAATCCATCCGCTTGGAATGATTTTTGGCATCTTCTTTTTTGGAGGATTGCTTGGATTATTTGGAGTATTACTCTCTGTGCCTTTAACCGCAATATCGATGGTGATAATTCGTTATATTTTAAAAAATAATAGAAAAATTGAATAATCATGATTAAAAATAATCTAGAAGATTTTTTAAGAAATTCCGATGATTTCGAAATTGAAGTTGAAGATGATGAGTTAGTTGAGCAGGATTTGTCTAATATTTCGCCTCAAACCCCCCTTCGGAGTTTTGAAAATATAAAACTCTGTGCGATGGATCCAAGAACAAAAGATAAAATTGAAGATTTATTGGTTAAATGCAATGATGATATCGCTAAAATCAAAAGAATTTTAAATCACCATTATTGATTAAAACATAAAATTGTGGAAGAGGTGAATTGATTTTGCTAGGTTCTTGCTAAAAAAAGTGGTGCCTAGAGGCGGAATCGAACCACCGACACAAGGATTTTCAGTCCTTTGCTCTACCGACTGAGCTATCTAGGCAACAAATAAATTATGATTTAGTTGAATTAAAATTGCAAATACTAATTTAAAAATAATTTAATATTGCGATAATATTAAATATTAAAATATTTAAGGCATTATCGCCTACTGATTTTAAAACAAAACAACCTTAAAAAATGAATAATTATCAAGAATATATTTATTTATCTTATATTTTTACTATAAGTACATTAATAATATATCTATTTGTAATATATAAAAACTATCGTAAAACCTCACAGAAATTACAAAATCTTAATGAAAAAAAATAAATTTAAAAATAAGAGAATATTATTTATTGTGGCGACCGCGATATTAACTTGTATTAGCATAGCCATAATTTTGATAAATTTTAAAAGCAATATTGTGTTTTTTTATTCGCCGTCGGAAATTAATGAAGCTAATTTTCTATCAAAAATTGGAGATGATAAAATAATCAGGGTTGGAGGCATGATAAAGCCAAATTCAGTTAATAAAAGCGATGCAATGACCACGATTTTTACAATTACCGATTACCAAGGCGATTTAAAAATTATTCATAAGGGAATTCTACCCGATTTGTTCCGAGAAGAGCAGGGGGTTGTTGCCAAGGGTAAATATAATTTTAATGACAAAATATTTATGTCTGATGAATTATTGGTAAAGCATGATGAAAATTATATGCCTCCCGAAGTTGCTAAAGATTTAAAAATGAAAGTTGTAAAATAATATTAATAAATTCTTGCACTTTTTATTGAATTAATCAAAAATATTTAAAAGTAAAAAATCGCATAGATTTTAATGTAAATTAAAAATGTTTTTCACATGAAACAAAAACCCTTAAACTCAAAATTATCTGAACAAAAATTGGGGCGGGGCTTATCCGCATTGTTCGGCGACGCATCAGTCAATAATTCATTATTTAACAATAATTCAAAATCTTCGCTCGCAAATAATGATGTTGTCGAAAAAATTTCTCTTTCACAAATTCAAGCTGGAGTTTATCAACCAAGAACCAGTTTTGAAAAAAATGAGCTGGAGGAATTAGCTGAATCAATTAAGGAGCATGGAGTTATTCAGCCAATTATTCTTCGAAAAATTGATAACAATAAATATGAAATTATTGCAGGAGAACGCAGATTTAGAGCTTCGAAAATCGCTAAGTTGAACGAAATACCTGCCATAATTCGTAAAATTGATAATCAAACCGCTCTTGAACTTGCGATAATTGAAAATATTCAGCGTGCGGATTTGTCGGCAACTCAAGAGGCAATGGGATATAATCGCTTAATTGAAGAATTTTCTTATAATCAAGATATGATTGCCAAGAAAGTTGGTAAAAGTCGAAGTCATATTGCCAATCTTTTAAGATTGTTAAACTTGCCTAAAAAAGTGCAGGAATATCTGGATAATAAAGTGATTTCAATGGGTCATGCTCGGGCAATAATTAATGCAACTGATCCCGAAGATTTAGCCGAAAAAATCATTCAAAATTCTCTAAATGTTCGCCAAGCCGAAGATTTAGTGCGAAATGATAAATATGAAAAAGCTAAAAAGAAGCCAGCAATGGTTTTGAATAATTCAAAAATAAAATTTATAAGTCCAAAACATATTTCTGATATTGAAAATAATCTCAAGGAATTATTAAAAATGGAAACAAAGATTTTATTTAATCCAGTCAATGGTAATGGTAAAATTACTTTTAAATTTGAAGATTTGGCATCAATTCAGACTTTGATAAAGAAATTACAAAACTAATTTTTTTTAGCTAGCACAATTATATTATCGCTTTCACAATTTTCACAAATTTTTTTACTGCCAATTCTGCGGTAAATGGAATAAATTATTGCTATTGGCGTTGCCACCACCCACCAAAAAATTTCGGTTTTTTTTGAGCCTTTCTTGGTTAATTTTGGAAAACCGATATGGTTACAATTCAAGCAAACATATTGCTTTTTTTTGAACATTAAAAATTAAATTTATTAGTTATGGGATAGCGACGATCCCTATCAAATGACAATGAAGAAATTTTAACTCCAATCGCCGATTGTTTTCTTTTATATTCGCTATTTAAAATTAATTTGGCAATCTTATTTACCAATGTATTGTCAAAGCCCAATCCAACTGTATCTTTAATAGAATTTTCTTGCTCAATAAGGGAATCTAAAATTTGATCCAAAATATCGTAAGGCGGAAGGGAGTCGGAGTCTTTTTGGTTGAAACGAAGCTCAGCCGAAGGTTCTTTATTGATAATGTTAATTGGTATAATTTCGGTTTTTTTAAGATGTCCAATAGGGCAATGATTTTGATTACGAAATTTAGCTAATTCATAAATTTTAGTTTTGTAAATATCCTTTATCGGATTAAAGGCCCCGTTCATATCGCCGTATATTGTGGCATAACCACAAGCCATTTCACTTTTGTTGCCCGTGGTTAGAAGCAATGAATTGTCGGAATTAGAAATTGCCATTAAAATATTGCCCCTTATTCGAGATTGAATATTTTCAAGAGCCAATTTGGAAATTTCTTGATGAGACTGTAAAGTTTTAGTAAAATTTTGAAATATATCTTCAATGTCGATAACTTCTAAATGCAAACCCAGATTCTTGGCGCATAATTCAGCATCAATCAATGATGAGGAGGAGTTAAATTTGGTTGGTAGGGCAATAATTTTTACATTGTCAACTCCAAGTGCGTCAACAGCAAGAGTCGCCACTAAGGCAGAATCAATCCCGCCCGACATTCCAATTAATGCTTTAGAAAAATTATTTTTAGAGAAATAATCGCGAATTCCCAAAATAATTGCACAATAATTTTGCGTTAAATTATTGGCATAAAAAATATTTTCACTTTGACTGGCGAAAGAGATAGCATTTTTTTTGGAAAAGTTTAATTCAAAATAATCTTCACAAAAATTTGCCAACTGTTTAAATACCTCGCCAGTGCTTGACAATACAAAGCTTGCTCCGTCAAAAACGAGGTGATCTTGCCCACCAATTTGATTAACATAAAATATTGGAACTTTTAAATCAAAGGCAAATTTTTGGACAGTTTTAAATCTAGTTTCAACCTTTTTATTTTGGTATGGCGAGGCGTTAAGCGAAAAAATCCCATCAATATCTTGCTCTTTAAGTAAATATAAATTTCTTTCATCCCAAATATCTTCGCAAATTAAAATCCCAAATTTAAAGTTACGAAAATTAACTAAATTTAGGTTGTTAGCCGAGGTAAAATATCGCTTTTCGTCAAATATTCCATAATTTGGTAAAGTTTTTTTATAAATGATATTTTTTATTTCGCCATCATCAATTAATAAAGCACAATTTCTTAAAGTTTCATTGCCTTTGTCGATTGAATATGATGGTGCACCTATTAAAATGGCGCATTTTTTGTTTTTGCTAAAAGCGATTATTTCTAAAATTTTGCTTTTACACTCGTCAATAAAATGTTTTTTTAGCCATAAATCTTCGCAAGGATATCCGCAAATTGCTAACTCAGAAAAAATAATTAAATCACAATTATTTTTATTGGCTAAATCATATTGTTTAAGAATTTTTGCCAAATTGCCAGAGAGGTCGCCAACTGTAAAATTGAGTTGTGCTAAGTGAATTTTTAAATTTTTATTACTAATCATATTATTTAAATTATATGGCTTTTTTATTTACAACTTAAAGTTACATACTTATAATGCCACCAAAAAATTTAAGCAATGATAAAAATTGGAAATATTAACATAAAAGATAATGTATTGTTAGCTCCGATGTCGGGTGTTACCGATTTGCCTTTTCGCAAATTGGTAAAAAGTTTCGGGGCACCTCTAGTTATTTCCGAAATGATTGCTTCAAGGGCAATGATTTTGCAAACTCGTGAATCATTAAAAAAATGTCAAAAAGACCAATCGCAATATCCAATGTCAGTGCAATTAGCTGGTTGTGAACCTGAAGTTATGGCTGAAGCTGCCAGACTCAATGAAGAGATGGGAGCGGATATTATCGATATAAATTTTGGCTGTCCTGTAAAAAAAGTGGTGAATGGTTTTGCAGGAAGTGCGTTAATGAAAGACGAAGATTTGGCAACCAGAATTATGGACGCTGTGGTAAAGGCGGTAAAAATTCCAGTGACTATGAAGATGCGACTGGGCTGGAACTCTGAAAATCTTAATGCGCCATCTCTTGCCAAAAAAGCCGAAGATGTTGGCATAAAAATGTTGGTAGTTCATGGTAGAACCCGTTGCCAAATGTATAATGGTAGCGCAAATTGGCAAGAAATTTCTAAAGTTAAAAATGCAGTAAAAATTCCAGTAATTGCAAATGGCGATATCAAAAATGCTCAAAATGCTAAAACCGCTTTAGAGTTGTCTGGAGCTGACGGAGTAATGATTGGAAGAGCCTGCTATGGCAAGCCTTGGCTTATTGCTCAAATTGCTGATGAATTGGCTGGTCGTGAAATTTTGTCAACTCCAAATATAGCGCAGCAAAAGCAAATTGTTTTGGATCATTTCAAAGATATGATATCGCATTATGGCTTGCAAGTTGGTATTTCTTTAGCCAAAAAACATATTGGTTGGTATAGCTCTGGTTTGAATGGATCCGCCGAGTTTAGGGCAACAATAAATATTTGTGGAAGCTATAATGATAAAATGCCCAATCAAGAAAATTATTATCAAGAATCTGCGGAAAATATCATCGATTTGATTAATCAATTTTATAATAAATTGATATAAAATTAGCTTAATTTTTCTTGATTTTCCTTAAAGCCAGTAGCAACTAAATAAGTTTCGCTTGAGTCTTTTCTTGAAGATTCGGGTTTAAAATATTTTACCAACTCAAAATGTTTGCGTAAAATTTTCAAAATTTCTTCAGAATTTCCTCCCTGAAAAATTTTACCAACAAAAACTCCGTCTTTGCGTAAAATTTCGATGGCCAAATTTAGGGCTTGCTCAAGTAAATCAATAATTCGCAAATGGTCAGTATTGTGGTCGCCAGTAGTGTTGGCCGCCATATCGCTCAACACAATATCGCACTTGCCTTGATTGTTGTTTTTAATTTTAAGCAATTCTTCTTTGATAATTTTTTTACTATTTTCTTCATTAAAATCTAATTGTAAAAAATTTACACCCTGAATCGGTGAAATTTCAAGTAAATCAATACCAATTACCCGATTTTCACCAACGATTTCTACGCAATATTCACTCCAGCCACCTGGAGCGCAACCTAAATCCACCACCACCTTATGCTTCTTAATAAATTTAAATTTATCATTGATTTCGATGATTTTATAACTTGCTCTTGAGCGATAACCGTCGATTTTTGCTTTTTCGACGACGATACCCGAGTGCGCTTCCGCACCGGTTCGTATGCGCGTCAACAGGCGGATAGTCACGTAGAACACGGGCGTCAGCAAAAGGCCGACAACCGTGACGCCAAGCATGCCCGCGAATACCGCCGTACCCAGGGCCTGGCGCATCTCCGCCCCGGGCCCGGTGGCGATTACCAAGGGAACGACGCCCAGGATGAAAGCTAGCGCGGTCATCAGGATGGGCCGCAAGCGTAGGCGAGCGGCCTCAATGACCGCCGCGACCAC
>JALREU010000099.1 GCA_023256705.1 Rickettsiales bacterium | reverse complement strand
TAGCCTTAGCGGATGGTCCCGCCAAATTCACACAGGGTTTCACGTGCCCCGCGCTACTCAGGATACTACTACAATTAATGGTCTTTACTTATACGGGACTATCACCCACTATGGTCAACTTTTCCAAATTGTTCTAATTTTCAAACTTTTAAGACTGGCCTAGTCCGCGTTCGCTCGTCACTACTAACGGAGTCTCTATTGATGTCCTTTCCTCTAGGTACTTAGATATTTCAGTTCCCTAGGTATGTCCTCCTTAAACTATTTATTGATTTAAGGATGCTTTCTAAAAGAAAGCGGGTTCCCCCATTCGGAAATCTTCGGATCAAAGGTTATTGGCACCTACCCGAAGCTTATCGCAGCCTGTCACGTCCTTCGTCGTCTCTTTATGCCAAGGCATCCATCAAATGCCCTTATTTTGCTTAATTTAAAAATCTATATGCAGAATTAAATCTACATAAGATATTGAGTAAGATATAAGGTTTATCTTGAGATTTTGAACTATAATTTAATTGAATTATATTGCATGTTTAAATTTTATGTTTTTGACCTAAAACTTAAACTGCGGTATTCTCTAACTATCAAATATTCACGATTTCAATTTATTTTATATTTCAAAAATAAATTCCTTCAGATTTTTAATTTTTAAATTATTTAAAATTTAGAAGGGCAATAATTATGCAGTCTTTTTTTTAGTTGTCAAGTAGTTATAAATTTTTTTTTATAGTTTTTTTAAAATTCCTACAAACTGGCTTATATATTGGCTGAATCGCAAATGGATTTTTTAATTTTGAATAATTTTTAGAAAAAAAACTAAAAATTTATTTTCAATTATTTTGAAAATTTTAATTTATCGTTATCAAAGAAATATTTTACTTCACAATTCTCGACAACCAAGTAATCATCGCACTTCTCGGACTTTGCGCATGACATTAAGTCGATATTTTTATCATTAAAACATTCTCTTTTTAGCAAATCCTTATCTTCACGACTAAGCTTTGCAACCTCTCCAAGCAAGCCTTCAATCTGATTTTTATTCAAAGAAATAATTTTATTATTACGATATAATTCATAAAATGAAAATTCTCGATCCTTAGTCATAAAGCCTTCGGAACCATATTTTTCAAGATTTTCCATTGTACATCTAAATTTTCTATTGCATTGCGACTTGGTAAAATCTCTTGATAAACCCTCTAATTCATCGCCAATCTTACAAATATTTAAATTGTTGATGATTTTATTTGCCTCTTTATCTTGTTGAATGTTGGCATAAAATATATTTGGCTGATATTTTGGGGTAAAAATTATGGTTTCAACCAACCCTCTAAAATTTTCTGGATTTTTTACATAAACGCTCATTTCCTTATATTCATTGGGCTTGTAAAGACGATAAAATGCCAATAATTTATCGGTAATTTGGCAATCACTTTCAATTTTTTCTTCTATATTCAAATCACCTTTGAGCAAGAATAATTCTGCCACTATACCATTTTTTATACTTATAAAAATTTTGTTGTTTTTTTTGGAATTTATTAAAAAATCACCATTGGCAACCTTTATAAAATCTTTGTTCTTACCATTTCCTTCATAATATTGTTCAATCACCGCTTTATTATCGAATATTGTTAACAAGCTATAATGATGATAAGGTTCACCAAAAAATTTATCGGCACGAAAACACTCGCCAGCCGTGAGTCTATCGCAATTATCCATAAGCTCAGATTGAATGAAGTATTCACTTGATATTTCAATATCATCTTCACTTGGCTTTTCAATAACCGGCAAAATTTTTGGTTCTTCTTTTTTAATTTCTACGATATTTTCAGCTTTTTCATTGGCTTGAGGAGTTTTTTCAACATAAATTTTTTTAATAATTTTTTTTCGAATTATTTTTTTGGTTTTGGTTTTTTTTGAACTTCTATTCTTTGATTTTGAACTTGATTTAACTGGCTTACGAAGCTTTACAATTTCTTGAACAGATTTTTTGTTCTCCTTTTTTTCCTCAACAACTTCAGCTTTTTTTTCGTCGAGAATTATCGATTTATCTTCAGCTCTAACTGCACATGAAATAAAAAATATAAAGATAATTAGTGAAGTTGGATTAATGATTTTTTTTAGAGCCTTCAAGGTTTGAGATAATTGCATAAATAGTTGATAAAATTGGAACATTTAATGATTTTGCTTGAGCAAATTTAATGGCATTGCCAATTATTGCCTCAATTTCAAGCGGTCTTTGCGCTTCAAAATCTAATAGCATACTAGTTTTATAAGGCTTCATTTTTTTAGTTGCAAGAATATTTTTTTCAATGATGTCAGCTGGCAGTTCACATCCATCTTCTTTTGCCAAAAAATAAATTTCTGTCATTATGTTTTGTGCTAGATTTAATGCTAATTCATTGTTAATTATTTGATCGGTAGTTTTGTTACCAAGCACCACCGATAAAGGATTAAAGGCTCCATTCCATATTAATTTTTTCCAACGCTCCAATTTAATATTATTGGTAAATTCAATCTCTACAAAATTTTTATCAAACAAATTTATAAAATCCTCAACCGCTTGCTTGCTGGTATTATTGCCATAAGCGCCAACTATCAGCCTTCCATATTCTTGGTGGTTGATAATGCCATTAAATTTTCCTGCCGTAAATTCTCGATTAACCCCAATAAAAGCAATACAACTAATTAATTCATTGGCGAAGTTTTTAACAATCACATCTTCCACATAAATGCCATTTTGAATTAAAATAATTTTAGTTTTTGCGGAAATTACTTTGGCTATCATCGCCTTTAAATCAATATTTGGTAAGGATTTAGTGGCAACTAAAATATAATCAACCTCTTCATCAAGATCCTCCAAATCATCTATTACCCGATATGGTTTTTGCGAAAAATCACCGAGGTAACTTTTAATCACAATGCCGTTTTGGGAAATTAATTTGGCATCATTTCTAGAATAAATAATGATTTTACAACCTTGCTGAGCAAGTCTTGCACTGTAATAAGAGCCGATGGCACCTGCGCCAATTACTAATATTTTGGTCATATTGAAAAATTGATAATTTGAAATTTATGTTGCAAATCATTTGGTATTAAATCAAATGAAGTAGCAGTAAAAAAACTTTGTAAATTCACCTCGTGAATTTCATTGAAAAGTGCGGTTTTACGACTTAAATCCATATGCGAGACCACCTCATCAAAAAGCAAAATAGTTGGTTGATTTTTGTAATTTCTAGAAATTTTGGCACGCGCCAAACTTATGGAAAGCATAATCGCCTTTTGTTCGCCCGTTGAGGATTTAAGCGCTGACAAATTTTTAGCAACAAATATGGCATCAAAATCAGCGCGATGAACTCCAAATTCCGTTTTAAAATTTTCTAAATCACTTTGCCGATTATTTTTAAGTTTTTCCTTATAAAAATTTTCTAAATTTAACGCCGAACTGCCAATAATTTTATCCTCGATTTCACCCTTAATAACTAAAATAGTTTTAGGAAAATTTGAGGTAAATGAATTAATGGCTTTATTAAAAAATTCAACCGCTTCAATACGGGCAAAGGCAATAGCTATGCCACTTTCGGCAATATTATTTTCTACAATATCAAGCCATTTATTTGCCCCAGTTTGATTTTTATATTTTTGTAAAATTAATAATCTTTCCTTAAGAAGTTTTTGATAATTATTAATACGAGTTTGATGAGAAATATCAATATCGCAAACAATTTTATCAAGATAATCACGACGCTGAGATTTGCCTTGAATAAAAAGTTGTTCGATTTGCGGAGTTAAGGCAATAAAATTAATTAAGTAATTTTTTAAATCATTTTGACGCTTAGAACCAACGGCTTCGCCATTACATTCTAAAATTTTTTTCTTGGTAAATAAATTATATTTAACTGCAATATTATTGATATAATCATGATTACCAAGCTCGGCAAAAATCGTAAATTCTGGATTGGTTTTCGATGATTCTATATTTATCATTTCATCAAAATCATCTTCACGAAGAGATTTATTTCTGCCCATCAAGGATATGGCTTCAAGGCTATTGGTTTTGCCAACTCCATTATTGCCACAAAAAATTACTTGCTGACTATTAAATTCTAGTTTCTTTTGAGAAAAATTCCGAAAATTATTGATGATAAGCTTGTCGATTGTTACATCCATTTAGAGTTTTTTTATGTTAAAAAACTAAACTCTAACTGGCATTATCACAAAAACCGAGTTTAAATCCTTAGCCTCAATCAAAGCTGGAGCCATTGAATCACGGAAGCGAATAATTATTTCTTCATTTTCGATATGTGAAATAATATCCAAAAAATATTTGGCATTAAAGCCAGTTTCGATGCGTTCACCACTATAATTGACTTCCATTTCCTCAAAAGCGATAACATTTTCATCGGAACCAATTTGGAAAGAAATTTTACCATTTTCTAAAATTACTTTTATTGATTTATGCTTGTCCATCGCCATAGTTGCTACACGGTCAACACAATCAAATAAAGGTTTTTTTGGTATCAAGGCAATAGCAGAATTATTTTTTGGAATTACTTTTTGATAATCAGGATATTCACCATCGATTAATTTGCTTAAAATCATTGATTTATCTGCGGTGATTTTGATTTTTGTTCTAGAAATTGCAACTTTAATATTTTTTACACCTTCAATTATTCTTCGAATTTCATTTACAGATTTTCTTGGAATTATTACCGCAAAAGTTTCGGAAATTTCTGCATCGAAAAATGATAATGCCAATCGATGACCATCAGTGGCCACAGCCCGAATTTGATTGACTTGATCAGATTTGTAAGCTTGGAAATAAAGTCCGTTTAAATAATATCTACTTTCGTCAAGCGAAATTGCAAAACGAGATTGGTCAATAATTTTGGCAAATTTTGCTCCTTCAATTTCAAGAAAATTACTAAATTCACCTTCAGCTAGCGATGGGTATTCTTCAGCATCAATACAAGGTAAAGAAAATTTTGAGCGACCAGATTTAATTTGTAAATTAGTATTATTTTCGAGTTTTAAAAGCACCGCTCCATCAGGAATTTTTCGGATAATATCAAAAAACATCTGCGCTGGAACCGTGGTTTTTCCTGAGCTTTTCATATCGCAGGCAAATTCAGAAGATATTAAAATATCCATATCGGTTGCGGTTAAAATAACCTTATCATCAGCAACATCGATTTTTATATTTTGTAAAATTATTTGAACCACTATTATTGTCAACATATCCTTCACACACGCATTTTCCTAGCATGCATATTTCTCCTACAGAATTTTTTTTTACTATTTTATTATTTTTTAATATAATTATAGACATCATTTTATCTGATTTTCCTACAGGAATAGGACTACTATTATTAATATTTTTGTAATCTTTCTTTCTTAATTTATAAAAAGTATTAACTATAGATGTTTCTGT
>JALREU010000098.1 GCA_023256705.1 Rickettsiales bacterium | reverse complement strand
TGTTAGATTTTCCAGTTAGTGATCAAAAGTTTCATCTTAGTGATGAGGATTTTAAAAATCTTATTGTTGCCTATAAATTAACTTTTTCAAAACAGCAAAAATTTAATGAAGCTTTTGGTATTCAAGGATTTAAACCAAAAGATCACTCTCCTCAGGCTCTAAAAGAATTTTTGCAAACAAAATTAAATCAAACTTTTCAAGATCCAGATAAATTAGATATATATCAACATGCTATAGAAACTGCAAGTTTTTCATCTGAGCGCGGTATTCATGATGGTTTTCATACCGCAAGTGTCGCTTTATATGCTCGAAATCTTTTAAAAATTTATCAAGATAATCGAAATTTATTTTCCGAAGAAATGCAGGCGCAAATTGCCGAATTTGATGATCCAAAAAAAGTTAGAGATTTAGAAATTTTATGTTTACTTCATGATGTTGCTAGAGTGGATAAGTATTATGATCAAGATGAATATAAAAACGCTTTTTATGTTGCTTTAATGCTTCGCAATATTGGAGATGAAAGATTTCAAGGCAATGAAATTAGCGAAGAAGGTTTAAAAATGATAATGGATTTGGCAACAAAAGAAAGCAAAGAAAAAGATAAGTCTTTGATGTCAAAATTAATTCAAGGCTCTGATTCATTGGCAATTCTTAGAGTTAAAAAATTTAATACTAAACAATTAATATATAAATCCCGCGCTAATGATGTTTATAATGATTTTGCAAATACTGAATCAAGAAATCCTTATTTAAGAAATAAGTTGCTAAATTCATGGAAGCATATGCAATCAGAAGTTTTATTTGTAGAAAATAAATATTATACCACGGAGCCTTTTTTGGAATTCACAGAAAATCCTATGAAGGAATTTCTTGAGCATAATAAAATAAAAAAACTCGACGACTGTTTTTTAATATTTGATAAAATCAATTCACCATCGAACACACTTGGTTTATCCACAGAAAAAACTGGTCCCCTTTTGGTTCATGTTCTAACCAAATTTAACAAGGATGCTTTAGATAAATGTGATCCAGATAAATTTATCTGCGCTACGATGCTAATTGATGGCGCCATAACAAAACATTATGCGGAAAGATCTTGGATAAATAATCCGTTTTTAATTTTTAGTGATAAGGATGCAATTCCCGAAGCTTTCTTTAAAACTGATGTAGGATCAAATATTTTGAAAATGTCGCTTAAAGCTAGAATGCCAAGTTATTTTGGAGGATTTCAATCAAATATCGAAATGTCTGATTATATTGCTTTGGACTCCGAAAGGCGAGCATTCAGCGACTTTTTTTTTGACGAACTTATTATTCACCCCGATCAATTTGCTATAAAACTCAAAGAAATGACTCAAAGAAGGGGTGATAAAGAATTAGATATTTCAGATGGTTCGTATTGGTTAGTAAATACTGATACTGGCGAGAGAAAAAAGGGAAGGGTTGGCTTTGAGAGATATGGAGAATTATATTCTAAACCTCATTTTTTAATTAGTACCCTTGATAATGAATTAAGACATAATGAATGTCATGTGAGAACTGCATTGCATATTGCTAATTTTGTGGGTGTTTCAGAAAATTTAATGGATTTTCAAATTGAGCCTGATTCTGTTGCTGCTGATAAAACTTTTTCGGCATTAAAAAGGATCCAAAAATACAAAGACCAAATTAATGCCGAAAAAAAAAGAATATCGACATTGAATGATCCAATGCAGGATAAGGTTTTTAGAAAATGTGTTGAATTTGAGCTTTCTAGGGTAACTAATTTGTTTGAAAAAATCCATTTTCTTCAAAAAAAACGAGAAGAAATTGAAGGGAATCCAAATAATAAATATTGGCTAAAATCTTTAGAAAAGAAGCAGAAAAAAAAATCTGAATTCGATGGTTTTGTTTTTGAAAAATCAAAAGAAAATAGAGAAATTTGGAATAAAAGAAAAATTGAAAAAATAAATAAAAATTTGGTAGAATTATTTGCTAATCTTCGAGAGTTTCAGAAAGAAGAAAATTTTGGATTTAAGGATTTGCCTCAAGATTTAGAATCAATTCAAGCGGGTGGATGTGACTTT
Source organism: Rickettsiales bacterium (assembly GCA_023256705.1). Classification (GTDB taxonomy): domain Bacteria; phylum Pseudomonadota; class Alphaproteobacteria; order Rickettsiales; family UBA1997; genus CAILUF01. Next base: position 3,374 of record JALREU010000098.1, on the reverse strand, counting down.
AAAACCTTTGGTACAAAAATTGCGCAGTGGAAAGCAGAAATTATGGATGGAAGAACCAATCAAGAGCAACTTAAATTTGCAATTGAAAGGGTTAAGACGGGTTTACAAAAAGAAACCAAAATGGCTTTGTTGAATGTTTATAATCCTCAAGAAATTATGATTTTGTCCGATGAGAAATTAAGTGAAAGAATGGAAGAAATTGCTAAAAATGAAAAAAGTCAAAAATATGTGTTTAATTATTTTTTTGGCGAAAAAAATTATCTAGAAATTTTTAAAAATTTTAATAAAGAAAAAATCAAAGAGTTTTTTGATGAAAAAAATACTTTTTTAAAAAGGGATAATGATTTTGATAATTTTGTTTTTAGAGAAAAATTTTCAAATTGTTCGAAAAGCGAATTCGAAGAGTTGATTCAAGCTGGTTTAGATATTTACAAATTTGATGAAAAAGAAGTGCAATGTTTGGGATTTATTTCTCAATCAACAATTCAACCAGATTCATATAAAATTGCAAAAAAAACTAACAACCCACAAATTATAGAAACTCTTCTTGAGTATGGTGTTTTGGTTTCTGATCAATTTAATTTACAAGAAAATAAAGCCGAAAAAGATATGGCAAAATTTTGTCAATTGTTAAAATCGGGAAATTCAGACATTTTGGATCAATTAAAGTTGGAATTAGAAAAATATAAAACTAAAGAAGATTTAAAAGAATTGACAATTTTTTCTTTTGATGGTTCTGAAGTAAAGCTTAATGGCTATGGCTTGCTAAGGATTAATGAAAATAATCTAATTCCAAATCTCTCATCAGAAATTTCAGATTTATTTGCACAATTAAATGAATTGGCTGGATCTAAAGATTCAAATTTTCGTGCTAATATTCAAGCAACGCTTGACTTTCCACAATCTTCACCCAATCCAATCGTTATTTCTCAAAAACCAGATATTTCGGCAGGTCAAATAGTTTCGGCAGAACTTGTTTTTGTTGAAATCCCTGCGCCAGAACCTCAAAGCCCAAGAAGCGGATCTGATTTAGACTCCTCAAAACACGACCCAGCTGGCGGAGTTGGCTTTAGAGTTAAAGACCCAGCTGGTAAAGTAGCTTCTAAAAAAGGCTCCTCCTCTGTTGTGACGCAATCCCCATCGTCAACAAATGTTATGCGTTAAACTATTTCAATCTTTAAAAAAAAATAATAACAAAATATTTTTACGGGTCATGCCTCAAGGCAACGCTGGCGTTTTTTTAAGATAAAAATCTTTAAAAAAAGAAGCTGTTATCTATATAGCTTAGGTTTGTGTCGCCACCGTTAGCACAACTGTTTAAATTTTAGAGATTTTTGGCCAAAAAGATGAAGTTAGAATTTCAATTTTTTAATAATTTTAAAGATATCAAATGATATTAAACCCCGAGATAATCTTATTTGGATTCATTTTCGCAATTTGGGCGGGGTAAATCTAATCCAGTAATATTTTTCATCTCTAGGCGATGACGATCCATTTCTTTTTTAACCAAATCCCTTTTTTCTTTTGGTAAAGCTTCCATCGCTTGACGATGTTTTTGCATTTCTTCTGGTGATGATATTTGACAATTTCTTTTGACATTTTCCCCGGTTGGATTATTTCGATTTGCATCAGGCATTGGCAATTCAATGCCAGTAATATTTTTCATTTGCTGGCGATGTCTTTGCATTTCTTGCTGAAATTCAGCCTTTGTGTTTTCTGGAAGATTTTGCATGGAATTACGAATATTTTCGGCTCTGGATCTGCGCTCTTCTTGCGATAAATTCTTTTCCTCTTCGCCAATCATTAAATCTACTCCTGTAATTTTTTTTACATTTTGTTTGTGGAGTTCTTGTTCTTGCTTTAAAAGCCCTTGTTTCTCTGGAGTTAAATTTGCTGGATTTAATTTGGCAAAATTTGGTTCGGCAATTTGTCTTTTTCTTTCTTCGTTGCGATAATCATTTTGGCGATTATTTTCAGGATTTGGCTGTTGAGCAAAGGTTTTTGCTTGAGATAAACAAAAGAAGACTAAAGTCAAAATAATTTTTTTCATAATGTTTTTTTGGAATTATAATGTTGCCATATCAATTACAAATCGATATTTAACATCGCTTTTAAGCATACGCTCATAAGCATTTTCAATATTTTTCATGTCAATCATTTCAATATCTGAAACGATATTATGCTTTGCACAAAAATCTAGCATTTCTTGAGTTTCTTTTATGCCACCAATCAGTGAGCCAGCCAAGGATCTGCGTCCAAAAATTAATGAAAAAACTGCTGGAGATGGGTGAGGGTGTGAAGGCGCTCCAACCATAGTCATGGTAGAATCGCGTTTTAATAAATTTAAATAATTATCAAGATTATGCGAAACAGCAACGGTATTTAATATGAAATCTAAACTCCGAAAATGTTTTTGCATTTGTGAATTGTCGCTTGAAACCACAACTTCATCGGCACCTAATTTTTTAGCATCTTCAATTTTGGAAGGCGATGAGGTAAAGGCTACCACATAAGCACCCATTGCTTTGGCAAGTTTTACCGCCATATGTCCAAGCCCGCCAATTCCAACAATTCCAACTTTTTTTCCAGATCCAACTTGCCAATGACGCAGTGGTGAATAGGTGGTAATGCCTGCGCATAGCAAAGGAGCCACTTTGGGTAAATCCTTTAGATCATGCGAAATTTTCAAAACAAAATGTTCATCAACTACAATTTTACTGGAATAACCGCCGTAAGTATTATCAAGAGTGCCAGCAAAATTGCCATTATAGGTTCCTGTGGCTCCATTTGGTCCTTCGCAATAATTTTCTAAGCCTTCTTCACAAGAATTGTAGGTGCGACAACTATCAACTAAACATCCAACACCAACAATATCGCCAATTTTATATCTATGAACTTGGTTGCCAATTTCAATTACTTCGCCAACAATTTCATGGCCAGGGACGCATGGATAACGAGTTCCCCCCCATTCTCCTCTGGCAGTATGTAAATCGGAATGACAGACTCCGCAATATAAAATTTTTATGGCAATATCTTGGGCCTGAACCGATTTTCTTTCGATTTCAAGAGGGACTAAAGGGGTATTTGGACTTTTAACACCATAAGCTGATACTTTCATAAGGTTTTAATAAATTTTAGAATTTTTTATAAATCTAAATCGTAAAAATTTAATTGCATCAAGTTTTTTCTCAATCAAAAAATTTTTCTTAATTTTGACAATTTTTATTTAGAATAAGGAATATTAATTATTAAACCAATTAAAAACCTAAATTACCTTATAAATCCGCTGTTTCTTTGAGTTTGGCTTTGCAAAAATCTTTTATCAAATTGTTGTTTTAAAGTGGCAAATTTATCATGATCTTTTGTTAAGCTTT
>JALREU010000097.1 GCA_023256705.1 Rickettsiales bacterium | reverse complement strand
TAAAAATTTTAAAGACGCTAAAAAAACTGCAAAAAATGGTAAAAAAAACAGTTAACCTAAGTATAGGTCGTGGTGAGAAGTCAAAAACAGGAGGACTGACCGCAAAAGGTAGAGAAAAATATAATAATGCAACTGGAAGTAATTTGAAACCTCCAGTAAGTAGAGAGCAAGCACAAAAAAGCCCAAAAGCGGCCGCTCGTAGAAAATCCTTTTGCGCTAGAATGTCTGGAGTGCAAGGCCCTACAAGTAAAAATGGGAAACCAACTCGTAAAGGATTAGCATTAAAAAAATGGGATTGTTAAATGACTACTAAAAGACTTACTTATATAGACGGACAAGCTCATTGGATTGAAATTGAAGATAGACCAAAAAGCAAATTGCCTGAGGGTCTTAAGGAGGATTTAACAATTGACGGCTATATTAATAAATACGGCTCAATATATAATCACGCTGACGGCAAGAATTATGATACTAAAAAATCTTATCTTGATGCCTTAAAAAAAACGGGGCATCACATAAAAGATTATTAAAAAAACTATTGACAATTATTATTAACCAATTATTTTTATTATGGATATAAAAGACGACTACAAAAACGAAATGCTTGATTTAATTAAGCAAAATAGCGAAATTCAAGAGCCAGAAGCTGTTGAAGAAACTGAAAACGAAATAGTCGAAACTGAAAATATCGAAGAAACACCGCAAAATGAAGAAACCGAAAATTTAGAGGGCGACAAACAAGAAAAAGAAGTAGATATTGATAAGCAATTATCAGGACTACCAAAAGAATTGGTTGAAGCAGTTAAAACCTTTAAAGACCCTGAAGACAGGGAAAAAGCTATAAAAATTGCCAAAGAACAGCGTGCAAGAGAAGACAGGCTACATTTACAACTTGGCAACACAAAAAAAGAGCTTGAAAATATAAGCGGATTATTAAAAAATTTAGAAACTAATCCTGCTGAAACTTTTAAAGCCTTAGCAAAAAGAGTCAATTTTGACTTAAAACAAGTCGTAGATGAAGCTGTTTATGAAGATGAGTTATATCTCACTCCAGAAGAGCAAATCAAACGAGAAGCAAAAAACATTCAACAAAATTCTTACCAACTATTACAAAACGAAGTAAATAAAAGAGAATCTAAAGAATTATTGGCAGAATTTTTAGAGGATACTTCACATAGTGAAGACTTAATTGTCGAACATCAACAAGAATTTATTAATTTCTATAATCAAGAATTAGTAAAAAATGGTGTTCAAGATTATTACCCTTTAAAAACTCGCAAAAAAGCATTAGAAACCGCTTATAAAAGAATTGAAATTTTACAACCTGATTATGAAAATAAACTAAGGGAAAAAATTTTAAAAGAAGTAAATGAGCAAAAAAAGGAAAAATTCGAAGATGCTAAAAAGCAACAAAGAATTTCAAAACCTGTCGCTAATGCAAATAAACCAATGACTTATGAAGAGGAACAAAAAGCTTTGATTAGAAAATATTTGTAAGAATATAATTTATATATTATATGGCTGGAAATCCAAATTATAATTCATTAATTTCGTCTACCTTAGACAAGTTTATGAAAAACTCCATTACATCATCTGTAATTGGAAACAATGCATTGTTAAGAACTTTGCAAAACAAGGGTAAAATTGTTCACGAGACAGGTGGAAGAAACTTTCAAGAAAACATTGCTTATGCAAGTAATTCAACTGTTCAATTCCAAAACCCGACTGACCTTTTAGATACTACGGCTCAAGATGAGTTCACTTCTGCACTTTTTGCACAAAAAATGCTTACAGGAACTGACCAAATTTCTCAAAAGGAATTGTTGCAAAATGCTGGCGACAGTAGAATCTTTAATCTTCTAGAAGGTAAAAGAAAAAACCTAATGGACACATTAAAGAATCAACTTGGAGTTGCTCTTTATAGCGATGGAACTGGCTCAGGTGGAAAAACTATCGGTGGCTTACAATTGTTAGTTGCTGATGACCCAACAACTGGAACAGTAGGTGGAATTGACCGCTCAACCAATGCTTTTTGGAGAAACCAAGTTTATGACTTTTCAACCTCTGCTGGTGGCAATGCCTCTGCAAGCAATATTCAAGCTGGTATGAATAGTCTTTATTTATCTTGCCAAGTTCAAGAAGGTTCTTTTCCTGACTTAATTCTTGCAGATAATAACTATTATACTTTTTTTGAGAATTCTTTGCAACAAATTCAAAGAATTACTAATACAAATGAGGGTAAATTAGGTTTTGAACAACTCGCTTATAAATCATCTGCAGTTGTATTTGACCCAAATTGTCCTGCTAATCATATGTATTTTTTAAATACTGATTATTTAAAGTTCCAACACCTAAATAATCCGTTATTTACTCAAGGCGAAACTCAAAGACCAACTAACCAGTTGTATTATATTACTCCTGTTTATTTATATGGAAACTTGACTATTAGCTCTGCTAGAGTTCATGGCGTTGCTAAAAACTAATAATTTAAAAGGAGAAAATACTATGTCCAATTTTATTTCAACAGAAGCTGACATTATCGTTCAAAAACTTGACGAGACCTCAACTTCTCAAAATCATACACTAGGAAAAATTATCCGTGCGGAAGATAAAGATACAACTGCTTACGGTGCTGGTGAATTCATCTATTTAAAAGGTGTTGCATCAACTGCCGTTGGTTCTTGGGTTCTTTATTCGCCAGATGACTTCTCAACAAGTCTTTTGGCGGCCAACGATATTGGCTCAGTCGCAGTCGCTATGTCTGCTTGTGTAGCTGATAATTATGGTTGGTATCAAATTAAAGGTAAAGCAGTCGGAAAAGCCCTTGCTGGCTTTGTAGACAATGCAAATGTGTATTCAACCGCTACCGCTGGTTCGGTTGATGATGCAGTTGTTGCTGGTGATAGAGTTAAAAACGCAAAAGGTGCTTCTGCGGTTGGAACTCCATCAACTGGTTTAGCTGAATTTGAAATCGATAGACCATTCGTTGACGATGGTTTAGCCGCTTAATTAAGCAAAACATTTAGGGAGGGGGTAATAATCCCCTCCCAATAACAAAAAAACAAACAATTATGACAAACATTATAGAGCCAATTAATTCTTACAGAGTCGAAGAAAAAGACAGATTATATGTTCAATTTTTCGACAAGAAAAAACAAATGACTAATGAGGATTTACAAACAGTCGATATTCTTGACGAAAATGAAAAACCTATTTATGAATTATATGTAGAAATTTATAGCCAAGAAGACCCTTACTCTATATTGTGTAAAAAAGTAGAAGGAAATAACATTGCAATTAGAAATAATCAAGGTGTTATTAAAAGATTTAGCTATACAGAATATTATAAGAAAGCCTATAATGTTTATTTAGAAAGAAAACAAAATAATAATAAACAAATTGATTCACAAGAGGAAATTATTAGATTAAAAAACGAACTTGAGAAATTAAAAAAACAAAATAAAAAAGAAAAAGTTTCAAAAGAAAATATTGAAACAGAAAACAATTTAGAATAAAATGACTTTATTAAATATTTGCCAAGACATTTTAAAAGAAACTAAATCATCATCTATTCCCAGTATAATTATTGGGAATAATGAAGATGTTGCAGTTCAAATATTTCAAGCAGTAAAAACAAGCATTACAGATTTAGCTAGAAATTATCAATGGCAAGAATTACAAAAAGAATACACTTTCTCAAGCGTTGTTAATCAAGCTGGCTATAATCTGCCCTCTGATTTTGATAGATTGATTGATAATACCTTTTGGAATGCAAGTCAAAATTGGGCAATGAATGGTGGGCTAACCCCTGAAAGTTGGCGAGTCCTAAAAAATTCATTGATAACACAAGCAGAAACAGTTGAATATTATAGAATTAGAGGAAACCAAATTATTATACATAGAACACCCTCAGTAGTAGAAAATTATGTTTTTGAATATATTTCAAAAAATATTGTAAAAAGTGCAAGTGATGTAGAGCAAACAGAGTTTTTAGCTGATACAGACATAACAGTCATTGATGAATATTTAGTTAGACTAGACACAACTTGGAGATGGCTTAAAAATAATGGTCGTAGTTATGCCGAAGAAAAGAATATAGCAGAAAAAGCGATTGCCGAAAGAATAAAGGCTAATGGCTCAAGGGGAACAATTACAGCTAAACCAATTATAGAAATCTATAATTCTAATATTAGTGCTTATAAACCAATTAATGTATGAGATTAGAAGTTAGAACATCGCCAACAGTTTTACAAGAAAGAAACGGACAAGCCCTTCGAGTCAATATTCCTGCTCCTTATGGTGGTTTAAATACTAGGGATAGTGAAAGCAATATGGAACAAACAGATGCTGTTGTTTTAGAAAATTTTATACCAGAACAAGGCGGGGTAAAATCAAGGAATGGATTTACCGAATATTGCTCAATTACTGGAAATGTAGAAACCCTAATTGAACATTTCTCGGGAACAAATAGAAAATTTCTTGCTTGCCATAATAACACTATAAGTAATATTACAGATTCCGCAAGCATAACTGTCCTAGGTTCTGGTTATTCAAATAATAGGTGGCAATATGTAGCTTTTAATGGTTATACATTAATGGTTAATGGACAAGACTCACCTATAAAATATGATGGCTCAACAATTACAAGTAATGCAATAAATCCAACTGGAGGGACAGCTTCTGCATTAAATGGTATAAATATTTTTAAAAATACAGTTTTTGTATGGGATACCAATTACCCTTATTTTTGGCACGGAGCAGTAAATGCAATAAGTGGAACATTTGCAAAATTTGATTTATCCTTTGTTTGTCCAAATGGTGGCAATGTTTCACAAATGATTACAATTAGCCGTGATGGTGGTGCTGGTGTTGATGATTATTGTGCTTTTCTGATGTCAAATGGTTATGCCGTTGTTTATGAAGGAGATGACCCAAGTAAGGCCGCACAATGGGCTTTAGTTGGTGTTTATAAAATTGCTAAACCATTATCTATACGCTCTTCAATGAAAACAGCTGGTGATGTTGCAATTTTAACAAAACAAGATTTTATATTATTTTCAACAGCTTTGCAAAACGAAGGTCAAGCAGTTCAAAGCACAAAGTTAAGTGGAGCAGTTCTTGATGTAGTTAATAAATATTCGTCTAATTATGGGTGGGAAGTTATATCATACCCTAAAAAGGCATTATTATTCTTCAATGTTCCAGTAGCTACAAATACAAATTATGAACAATATGGATTTAATACCATAACTGGAGCAGGTTTTAAATTTAGCAATATGAATGCTATAACTTGGGGAATTTACAATGATGATTTATATTTTGGTGGTGCGGGAAAAGTCTATAAAGCAGATACTGGGCAAACTGATAATGGTAATTATATTGTTTGTAAAGCTCAAAGTGCATACAATAACCTTGGCTCACCTGCTGAAAAAATTGTAAATGGATATGTTAATTTTGATTATGGTCGAACAGACTCAAAACAATCTAATTCAACCACAGCCTTAGGAGCTGTATGGGATTTATCACCGTGGGATACGACAAAATGGAGTCCCGAAAATGAAACACAGAATAAATTAGTTTATTCGTCTGGACAAGGAGTTGACTTGTCTATGAGGATTGAAGCTAATTTAAAAGGACAGAATTTAAGCTGGTATCGGACAGATTACAGCGTTAATGTAAAT
>JALREU010000096.1 GCA_023256705.1 Rickettsiales bacterium | reverse complement strand
TAGAATGTAAAAAGATATAGCTGCTACAACAAGTGACCCAAGACATAAACCATTGCATTTTTTGTTTTCCTCCCTATTACATTCTTCATTTGTTATATTATCTAACTTCTTCTGTTCTTCTACTTTGCCATAACTTTTCATTTGATTAATTTGAATTTTATGTTAAATTGAAAAAAAATTAAATTTATGAAAAAAAACAAACACCATCTCAAATTAGCGATTATAAGTTTTATCCTTTTTGTATTATTGATTTTATTTATTTTGATAACTTCAATGAATATCATTTTATTAATATTTGCAATTGCTTGTAATTTGGGTGGAATGTATTTTTTGGCAATTTCTGGATATGCTAAAAAACAGAAATCTCGCTCTCCTAAATTTATGGATCCATATTCTGGAGATCTTGGTGATCCAGCTTTTCGTTCCCGTTATTTTCATCATCGAAATTAAATTTTTTAATTTATAAACCTTCATCCTGCTCCTTTTTTACCTTATTTTCTACTTCATCACCCACAGATTTATTAATTTGATATTGTTCAATAATAGACTTGTCCGTGGCACTTATTTTATTTGGAACTTCTTGAGCTAAATTGGAATTATCGATTGATTTTTGGGTAACAAAATCATATCCTTTTACCTGATTAGAATTAAAACTTTTTTGAATATTAATTTCGTTATTTTTATATTGTTCGTTAAAATCTGGCGAGTCCGATTTAGTAATTTTTACAATTTTATTTTCCATAAATTTATCAATTTCATCATTAAAAACTGCCTTGTTTTGGCTGCTTGGATTGGTGATTTCACTGGCTTGATGAACTCCATATTTATCAACCAATTCACCCCATAATTCTTGATTATAATTTCTATCAATTTCAGCCGAATGGCTTTTAACATATTGTTGTTGCTCGCTATATCTTTGGGCATTTTCATAATGTTGTCCCGATTCCTGTATTAATGAATTAGCATTATTAAAAGTTTGATTGATTGACTCGCCTTTGGAATCCGTATAATTTAAACGATTAGCATTAACTACTGATTCGACATTAGCAAAATCTTTCGCTAAACTTCTTTGATTACTAAAATTTAAAGCTTCTTTAAAATGTTCTTGATCAGAATTTCTTGAACCCGAAGTAAATGATCCCGATACTTCTCCATTACTTCCAAAGCCTGCAATATTAAAACCTCCCGAAATTCCAGCCCCAATTTTACCCAAAAATTCCGCCGATTTTTCTCTACTAATTCCTCTTTCTTGAGCAAAATCACTAACTGCGTTGTTAATTTTATTGAAAGATGCTTTTTCTTCGGCACTAAAATTTTTTTCAAAACCTTCAGAATTCTCAATTGAGCGATGATTATTTATCATCATTTCAAAACCATGAGCCTTAGTTTGTGAAGCTTGAATTGATTTTGTTTGAGCTAAAGATTGTTCATTATTAATTTGATTTGTTAAGGCATTTTCAATTCTATTGGAACCTCTTACATCAATGCCTAGCCTTGATTCTACTTGGCTGTTATCAATTGAATTTGTGCCGTCATTATGATGATGAACTACTTGTCCAGCATCATTGGTAATTGCAACTCCAGAATGAGCGGATCTTTGATTAAGCCCAACATTACCAAAATTTAGATTACCTGTCACCCCCTCTTGAGAAGCAACCGAAACGGCACTCTGAACTCCCGCCATAAATGATGTTGTCATCGAAGACATAACTGATGCACCTCCCCTAGCAATTCCAAATGCTAACATCGGCACAAAAATTGACATATATCCCGCCATTGCCGAAATGTTATTCATTATTTGATCAAGTGCAGGTTGATTGGATAAAGTTAATCCAACACCTTTTGTTAAACTAAAAGTATATGTTTTGCCATGACCCATCATAATCCTATGAAGTATAGCATATATTGGTCCCCAAGCACTTAACCAAAAAAATGTTACAAAATATCCTCGTAAAACTGAAGCAGTCAAATTTGGAATTATTGCTACTAAAATTACCATTGGAAATGCTCCATAAAAAATAATTTCGATTACAATTTTTAAAATTGGAATCCACATTCCCGCCTGATTTCCCATAGTTTGATAAGTAGATTTTGCTTGTAATGTCGCCCTTGCATCTTGATAAGATTGGATTTGATGTTCAGCTTCATAATTTTCTGTAGCTGTATTAATCGCATTAATCATCATTGCTTGTTGAAGAATTTGATTAGAAGTCTTACTTAAATCAAAAAAATATTCGTTTAGAAGAGGAGTGGCTTGAGACAAAATTGTTTTAGTTATATCTGGCTTAGTTGCAAAAAAACTAATATTTTTAAAAATGTCGGGATTATTATATTCATTTTGCCAATCAGTATCCAAATTTGAAGCACCTAATTTACAAGTTGGATAACTTGTTTTTCCCAATGAATTAACATAGGTAAAGAATCTATTTTCAACTTGCTTATCTTTAATTAAATTCCAGATATCGTCAGATTTTTTCAGGTCTTGAAATGAGTATATTCCATATTCTAGATCAAAGAAAATACAATTTTGAATAAAGCTATTGATACTATTGGCTAGATTGGAATTTGAAATTTGAGTGCTTTGAAGAGCTTTTAATAGATTAACTCCGAATATCATACCATTTTGTGAATATTTTAAATCATCGGGCAATGAATAAACCGTCTCAAATTGTTTGGTTAAACTGTAACCAATTTTACTTGCGGTTGATGCTGCATAGGCAATGACAAATGGTACATTATCAACCTTGGCACCAAGTAGAGTTTGATTGGTTTTATCGGTTATATGTATTGTTGTTTTGGGATAGAGTAATATTTGAGTTAAAATAAATGTGGCAACAAACCATTTTATGCCATCATTTAAAGAACCAGAAAATGCTGAACTTAATATTGCCATCATAAAGGCCAAAGATAATGATATTTTTACTATTCCTAAATAGCTTTCACTATTAATCAACATTGCCAAGCCATTAAAGACATCTACATAATATTCACCTCCTCCGATAACAATTAATTCATACATAGCTTTCTCCTAAAATTTTGATGCCCAAAGTAAATTCATTTTCATTTTATTGGACATTCTAGCTGCCAACATTGATTGAATTTTTTGTGTTTCTTCAATAATTTTTAGACCTCTTTCAAATGAATCTTTACTATCAATCCGATATTCCGCCAATTCTTTACGAGCGTTTTCAACGCCCTTTTGAAACTTATCGACATTTTCTTGATCAAAATTTTTTACTTGCTTTGCTTGCTCTTGAACAGATTTAAGAATTTCATCGAGGTAGTTATAAAGCATATCAATTGCCACCAATGAACTATAATATTCGGGATTGATACCACTTGCTGCTGAAGACGATCCAAAATAAGCTTGTCGAACTATCATTGCTTTATGAATTGGAACGGATGTTTTTGAAACTAAATCAATATGTTTATTTTCAAATTTTTCTCCAGAGGCAATTTTTGCAACCATTTCCCCCATTAACTTTGCAATTTTTTTCTTAAAACCTTTATCCTCAGCAATATTAATATTTTTTTCAGAAGGATTGAGGCATTTTTCCTTATCATCGCAAGACAAGATATTTATTGATCCACCCTCTAAAATTGCTTTTATAGTTTCATTTTTAACAATGATATTTGATTTATAAGAAGTTTCGGGTCCCGAATTTTCATTTTGTGGAGTTTTAATAATTATCGTTCCCGTCAAAGCTTGAACGAATTCCGCCATTTCATTATTATTATCTTTGAGCAATGGAGATTTTTTTAATACTTCCCAAGCAATATTAATATCAACGGGGCGTTGATCGCCGTGAACATCATTTGCGGACTTAATATGATCAGTGGATTTTCCTCCCGTTTTACATTCTGCTGAGGCTCTTGCAAAATCGGTTGCCCAGCCTTGGGAATTTGCTGTTGTTTTACAATAAGCTTCAGTTTTTCCTGCTAGTGCTAAACCTCCGCCAACCAACCCCTGAGCCAAATCACAAGAATTTAGATTAACATTATTTATTCTATCGATTATTGATTGAAGTTGATCAAGTGTTCCCTTGATTGAAGGAGACATTGTTTCTAATGCCAATTGAAAAGCAAAACCCAAAGCATTACTTGGAATTGCTTTTAATAAAGCAATAAATTGATCGGTGTTAATATGACTAAATGATCCAGTATAAATGTCGATTCCTCCGCATCCGGCTCTAATTCCCGGCGGAGTGATATTTACAGGATTTACACTTACAACTTTTGAGCGAGCGGTAAAACTTCCTCCCGTATAATAGCCAGCACCTTGTAATTGATAACCTCCCGCTTCACTTGAATTTGAGAAACTCCCGCCAATATCATTCCAAAATTCTCCCATTGATTCACCAACAGATTTGGCATTAATACTTTTTATATTTATAAAATATATTAATGATAATAAACATAAAACACATTTAACATTTTTATATTTTTTTAATAATATTTTAAAAATCATTTCCTATCTCCAATTTTGTTAATGCAAAAATTCTCTCCTCTAATTCCGAGTGAGATAATACCCCAAAACCCAATGGGATTACTTTTTTACTGATTTTATCAAACAAAATTGTTGCGGGAATTGCTTCGATATTTATTCCAAGAACATTCAAATGGTTTTTATTAACCAAAACATTTTGCCACTCTTTTAACCCTTCGCCATCAAGAGAAACGGGCATTATAGTAATTTTATATTTCTCTTGAAAACTTTTTAAAATTGGTGAATAACGATGACAATGCGGACATTTTGAATTAAACACGAAAAATATTCCGTAGCGTTCATTAATATTTTTTATTGATTTTTTTACTTCTTGATTTCTTTGATCAATCCATGATTCTTTAGCAATCTTTGAAACCGGTCTTTTAAGGGTATAATCTAACTGCGGATTTTTCCATAAAACTCTTCGCCATTGATCGGCGAAAAAACTCGATTTATCCATTACCATTTGTTGATAAGACATGTAATTTTTGATATTTTCTTCTGAGGGATAAATTACCGCTTTGGCTTTTTTTCTTCTAATTGTTGCTTAATTTGTTCTAATTTTTGAGCGTAATCATCTTGATTTGGGTTAAGATCTTGAGGATTAATTTTTTGCTCTTTTTCAAGATTTTTATTACAATAAAAATGCCAACCTAAATTATATTCATTACACATATCAAACTCTTTGGCTCTTAATTCAAAACTACAAATAAAAATAAATCGATTCTTGTTTATTAATTTTGCGCTGCATTATTTTGGCTGATAAATTGATCTCAGCATCCTAGGGTCAGATTTGGTTACAAGATTTTATTTATTACTACTTTGTGCACTAAGACTAATGGGCTTTTGATTGAATGAGTCTGAAAATAGCGCGACACCGCCAATCAGGAGAAGCGCTAAAGCGCCAACAATCCAGAAATGAGATGTTGACGCAGGTGAAGCCGCGCTCTGAGCAGCGGAAATTGTTTGTTCATGCTGAGACGAAGGATTTTGTGATAATGCTGAGGTCTTGGCATAGTTGGCGCCATATAATCTTTCGCGATAGATAAATGGACGAATGTTGCCAAATTTCTTTGCTGGTCTTTTAATAACGCGGCCTTTAACTAAAGTGTTCCTTGTGAGATTTGGCTGCGTCATGAGTGGTCTCCAGACGATTTTTTTTCAAATTTACAAATCAACATTTCTAAGCTTTCAAAAAATTATATCTTGCTATGAGCCGTAATCAAGCCCTATCAGCGTTAGAAAGCCTCTAGATAATTATTAGGAATCAAGGTCTTTAAAATAGCTTATG
>JALREU010000095.1 GCA_023256705.1 Rickettsiales bacterium | reverse complement strand
TTACTTCGTCGTTATTAGCAGAGATAGAAGCGATTTGTTTGATTTTTTCAGAGTCGCTGCCAACTACTTGAGCTTGTTTGCCCAAATCTTCAATAATAGCTTCCACCGCTTTGTCGATACCGCGTTTTAAGTCCATTGGATTGATACCAGCAGCAACTGATTTAATTCCTTCGCGAACAATTGATTGCGCTAGAACTGTTGAGGTAGTAGTGCCATCGCCAGCAATATCATTTGTTTTTGAGGCAACTTCTTTAATCATTTGAGCTCCTAAATTTTGGAACTTATCAAATAATTCAATTTCTTTGGCAACAGTCACGCCATCTTTAGTAATGCGCGGGGCGCCAAATGATTTCTCAATTACCACATTGCGTCCTTTTGGACCAAGGGTTACTTTAACGGCATTAGCAATGACATCAACACCTTCAACAATTTTAGTGCGTGCGTCGGTTGCAAATAAAATTTCTTTTGCAGACATAATTTTCTCCAG
This sequence comes from Rickettsiales bacterium, assembly GCA_023256705.1. GTDB lineage: Bacteria > Pseudomonadota > Alphaproteobacteria > Rickettsiales > UBA1997 > CAILUF01. The sequence goes on along the minus strand of JALREU010000095.1, from coordinate 5,423 downwards.
ATTTAAGTTTGTTATTTACCTTTTTTAACGATTGCTAAAATATCGGTCTCTTTAAGAATGATTAATTCTTTGCCGTCAACCTTGACTTCAGTTCCACCCCATTTAGCAAATAAAATGTGATCACCTTTTTTAACATCAAGCGGGATTCTTTTGCCATGATCATCACGAGAACCCTCACCTACTGCTACAACTTTACCCTCAGCCGGTTTTTCTTTGGCGGTATCAGGGATAATTATGCCTCCAGCAGTTTTGCTTTCAGCTTCAACGCGCTCAACAAGAACGCCATTGTGAAGAGGAATTATTTCCATATTTGTTTAATGTTAATTTAGGATTAATAAATTGATTCTTTTTCGAATCTTTAAAATTTATTGATTTTAATAATAAATCAAAATTTCTAAAATAAACATAGTTTAAAATAATTTTCTTACAAGGGTTATATTTAAAAAAATTTAATCATTTAGAATTTTATCTAATCTTCCTTCGCTTTCCAGTGCATGTAAATCATCGCATCCACCCACATGAAAATCACCTATAAAAATTTGTGGCACGGTCATTCTTCCGTTAGCTTTTTTAATCATTTCTTGCTTTTGTTCATCAGTTGTAATTTTGATTTCCTCAAAAGCTACTCCTTTTCTTTGCAGTAAGTTTTTCGCTTTTACGCAATATGGGCAAACATCTTTACTATAAACAATAACTTTTTTCATATAAATTTAGCGTTGAGATAATACATTTCTATTTCCACTTTGCTCCATGCCATAAGAATATGTTGGTGGGACATAATATTGGTCGGCATCATATTGCTGATAATATGGAGAAGGAGGAATGGCATAAGGATTTGAATAAAATCTTGAGCCAGCATTTGGATAAACTTGATATGGTGGCGATGAATATGAAGGTGGATAATATTGAGCTTGATAAGGCGGTTGATATTGAACCATAGGGGGTTGGGCAGGCATTTGCCCCTGATACATTTGCGCCGAACCATTCATTTGTGAACCACCGATTTGCGCTTGTCGGTAATAATAGTCGGAACTATATTTAGCTCTAGGGTCAAGAGCTGGCGCAGAACCAGGTTCAAAACCAACCGAATTATATAAGGTTTCATTGTCATATTTGTCGTGAGAACAAGCTGAAACCAAAACACCAAGCAACATAAATAAAAGCAAATCTTGCAATTTTATGATGATTCCTTCGCGTTTTTTCATTTGTTAATATTTGTTGTTTGCAGGGCTATTTTGATTGCGCTCAACATTGTAATAACTTGATGGCGGAACATAATATTGATCAGAATCATAATAAGGCGTGGCATATTGTTGAGGCAATGCATATGGATTGCTATATGCCCTAGAATTGGGTTGATAATAAGGTTGTGCGTAGCCTTGATAATATTGAGGCGGTTGATATTGGTAATATCTTGGTGCATTGGCATTAGAAAAATCATTATTGCGTGAACAAGATGCAATTATACAAAGCATAATGATTAAAAAGCATTTGCGCATTTTAAAAAAATATTTAACTTTTAATCATTTAAAAAAAATAAAGAAATTTAAAATCTTTATATAATAAAAATATGCTTTTACAAAACTAATTTCAAGATATATTATTTATAAAAATTTTAAAAAAAGTTTTGGCAACATATGACACAAAATTACGATGAAAAATTCATCAATTTAGCCTTAAATTTATCGCTTAAAAATATTGGCTTAACCGCTGAAAATCCATCTGTTGGATGTGTAATCGTCAAAGACTCAATAATTTTAGCAACTGGCATTACCTCAATTTCTGGTCGCCCGCATGCCGAAATAAATGCTATCAATAAAATTTCTGATAAAAATATTTTAAAAAATTCTACCCTTTATGTCTCGCTTGAGCCATGCTCTCACTTTGGCAAAACCAGCCCTTGTGTCGATGAAATTATCAAATATCAATTTCAAAAAGTTGTGATTGCTTCAATTGATCCAGATATTAGAGTCAATGGTGCCGGTATAAAAAAAATGCGAGAAGCGGGCATCGAAGTTGCTGTTGGAGTTTGTCGAGAAAAAATGGAAAAAATTAATCGTGGTTTTTTTTCTGCCAAAAAATTTGGCTTACCCTTTGTAACCATGAAAATCGCTAGCTCATTTGACGGTAAAATTGCCACCAAAACTAATGAAAGTAAATGGATTACTTGTCAAAAATCTCGGGAATTTGCTCATAATTTACGCTCCAAAAATCGGGCAATTATTATTGGTGGCAACAGTATAAAGCAAGATAACCCTTTACTTAACACTCGGCTTGAGGGCTTAGAAAACATATCGCCAATACCGATTATTATTTCTAAAAATATTAATTTTTCTTTTAACGAAAAAATATTCACCGAGAATAAATCACCGCAAAAAATCATAATTACTAATGCTGATAATTTAAATAAAAATCAGAATTTACAAAATTGGTTAAAGCAAAATGATGGACATCAAGCCCTTTATATTAGAGAAACAAATAAAGATGATCTAAATTTCATTGATTTAAAATTAGCTTTACAGGAGCTAGTTAAATTAAATATAAATTCAGTTTTAGTTGAAGGTGGTGGTCAAATTTTCAGTGAATTTTTAAGGCAAAATTTAGTTGATGAATTAATTTGGATTAAATCACCAATTATCATTGGCAATGACGGAATTCCTGCTATCAATGCCTTTGGTGCTAAAAATTTGAGCGATGCTTTGCATAATTTTCGACCGATTGAAAATTTCAATATTGATCAAGATTACATCACAATTTTTAAAAAATAATTACATTATTTTACATTAAAATTTTCAACGAATCTGTGAATCAGTTGAAATTGTTGAAATTGATGATGGCGATCTTGAAAAAAACGCTCCTCCTCTAGAAATTGAGAATGGTGGCGTCATCGAACCAGCTGGTGAAAACGGCCCTCTAGGTAAAGCGCCAGGAGATGATTCTCTACCAGAACCTCTCTCGGGAGAGCTTTCCCTAGAGCCTGGAGGTGTTTTTGGATAAAAACCCATATAATGCTTAAAGGCTTCTTTGTTATTTAGATTTTCTAAAATAATATCGATTCTTTCTTTTAGCTGTTCATCATTTATATTTTGCAAACCATTTAGTTGAGAAGCAATTTGATTTATACTTTTGTCATCATCTTGATTTGAAAATTTCAATTTACAATCAATTCCAATTATTGCTTTTTTTCAATTATTTTTTTAAAATATTCACTAAGTCTTCTGTTAAAGGTATTTTTTGCATCATCACCCTCATCTGTTGGAAAATTATCTTTTAAAATCCTTTTGCAAAGCTCTAATTTATCAATTTCAGTAGGATTTGAAGGAAATTTCCAGTAAGTTGGTTTGTTATTTGAGCTCGCCATCATTAACTCTGGTGAAAATATTTTTTGAGAATCACGGGAATTATTTTCAGATGGCACTTCATTTGTATCGGATTTAGATTTAGCTTGAAGCGGTTCATTACTAACCACAACATTTTTTATCTTCATCAATTCGACTTTGGCAATAATTTCCAGTCCAAAATGCTGAAATAGTATTTGCAATATTTTGAAACCAACCCATAAAATAAAAATAAAATTAATAAAAATATATATTAAGTATAATTAACTATTTTAATTATTTTTCAATAGTTATTTTAGAATTTTATTTTAATTATTAGTTTTAATATTTTGCCATTTTCCAGCAATCTTTTTGTAAAGATTATGTGGCTTGGTGTTTATTTTATTTACTTGCGAAGATAAATCTGGCTGAAAAAAATAAAAAACTCTTTTAAATTTTTGGTAAAAATTTAAATCATCAGGCTCATCTAAAAAAATTAAATAATCTGCCTTATTGGTATTTTGCAATTTATTGGTAAGTAAAATTGGCTGTTCCTTGGCCTCAAAATCATTGTCAAAAATCAGGGCATGAGGAATAAATTTACTGCGACCATAGCTCCATAATGCATTGTCAATTTCTTGCAAATAATTTTGAGAATTTGCAAAAATTAAAGCTCTTTTCTTTTCATCAAGAATCTTTAAAAGCAACGGCGCCATTGATTTGACAACACCATCATCAACTTCATAAAAATTTATTTCTGGATTCATAATTATTTACAAATATTCATTGAATTCTTTAACAATATCAACATATAAATCTCGTTTGAAATTTACAATTAACGAAACCAAATCATTTTTATCGACCCACTTCCATTCAGAAAACTCAGGATTAGGAAGGGAAATATTAACATCGGCATCAGCTCCCAAAAATTCTGCCAAATACCATCTTTGCTTTTGTCCTAAATATTTTCCACCCCAAAATTTTTTTTGTAATTTATAGGGCAAATTATAATAAAAATATTTATTACTTTTTTTTATTATTTTAACTAAATTATCATTTACTCCAGTTTCTTCCTTAAGCTCACGAAACATTGCCTTATCCTCATCTTCGCCACTATCAATTCCGCCTTGTGGCATTTGCCAAGCATCGGATTGATTATCTATTCTTTTACCAACAAAAATTTTTTTGTTTTTATTAATTAATACGATACCTACCCCACTACGATAAAGATGATCGGGCTTTTCAATGTTGTCATTTTGATTTGAGATTGTTGACATAAATTATTTTTTAGCTTAAAATTCTTTTTAAAATATTATAAATTTTTTTAATTCAAAAATCAAACAATGAAATTTATCTCAACTCGATTAAATGCTCCCCACTTAAATTTTGAAGAAGTAATTTTCCAAGGTCTAGCCAGCGATGGCGGGTTGTATATTCCAGAGTTCCTACCGCAGTTTGACGATAAAAAACTTAAGGAATATCGCAAACTATCTTATGCTGAATTATTTTATGAAATTACCAAGGTTTTTATTGATAAAGAAATTCCCCAAGATGATTATAAAAAAATCGTCGAAGATTCTTATAAAAATTTTCAACATTTAGCCATAGCGCCAATTAAACAACTCGATAAAAATCATTTTTTGTTAGAATTATTTCATGGTCCAACACTTGCATTTAAAGACTTTGCTTTGCAATTTTTAGGTAATGTTTTAAATTATTTTTTAAAAATTAATCACCAAAAAATTGTTATCATCGGTGCCACCTCTGGCGATACCGGTTCTGCTGCTATTCAGGGTTGCATGCATTGTGAAAATGCCGAAATTTTTATAATGCACCCCCATCAAAAAGTTTCTGATGTTCAGCGTCGTCAAATGACCACTATCATTAAAGATAATGTCTATAACATTGCACTTGAAGGCAATTTTGATGATTGTCAAAATTTAGTCAAAAAAATGTTTAGTGACCAAAGTTTTTTAAAAGGCAAAAAAATGGTGGCGGTTAATTCCATCAATTTTGCTCGAATTATGGCACAAATTGTTTATTATTTTTACAGCGCACTTCGCCTTGGCTCAGACGAAAAAACTCCAATTTCATTTACCGTTCCAA
>JALREU010000094.1 GCA_023256705.1 Rickettsiales bacterium | reverse complement strand
CAAAATTTGGCTTATTAAAAGGAATTTTATATTTATTCATAATTTTTCTATTTGGGCTTAAAAATTGTAGTTTGGTGGTGTAAAGTTTTAAATATTTAGTTTTATAATAAATTTTTTGTTTTAAAATGCAAAATTAAATTTAATGATTTTTAATGCTAATTTTAAATCACAATATATTTTTAAATTTGATTAGAATTTATTTTAAAAATAAATTTTTTTGATTAGTAATATTTTTTAAACTCATGAATAAGGTTAACATTATAACTACAACATATAATCATCAAAAATTTATTGCCAAATGCATTAAAAACATCGTTAATCAAAAAACTAATTTTAAATATAAATTAATCATTTCAGATGACGCATCAACCGATTCAACCGCAAAAATTATTGAAAATTTTAAAATAAAATATCCAGAAAAAATTGAATTCATCAAAAGAAGTAAAAATATCGGAGCTTATGAAAATTATGTAAACACCCTAAAATTGGTAGACTCACCTTTTGTGGTGATTTGCGAAGGAGATGATTTTTTTTGTAATAAACATAAACTACAAATCCAATATGATTATTTACTAAATAATCCAGACAAATCAATTTGTTTCCATCCTGTTAAAGTATTAAAAAGCGGTTTAAGAAATATTTTTAAAAGAAAAATCTTCCCAAAGCCCAAAAATAGATTTTTTAAGAATGATTTAGATTTAAACGATCTTTTAGAGCACAATTTTATTCAAACAAATAGCGCCATGTATCGCTGGAGATTTATAAATGGCAAGGATTTTGAAGACATTTTTCCAAAAAATATAATGCCATGTGACTATTATTTACATTTACTTCATGCCCAAACTGGTGACATTGGATTTATTAATAAAGTAATGTCGGTATACAGGATTTGGGATGGTGGAATATGGCACAACTCGCGTTCAGAAGAAAATTTTACCAAACATATTTTGAATCACGGAATAAATCAGCTAAATTTTATAATTGAAGTTTCTAAAAATATTGCAATTGACAAAATTTCATACCTAGAAGAAAACAAGAATTTAATTCAAAAAATAATTAAAATTTTGATTGAAAACAATATGAAAATGGATATTAAAAATCAAATTGAATATTTTAAAAACCTATAATTTCTTGCAGGGCACACCAATATATTTTCCTGGATAATTAATATTTTTAACCACAACAGAGCCAATTCCCAATTTTACATTATCACAGATTGTGATATTTTCTCTTATGGAAGAATTTGAGCCCATAAAAAAATTCATACCAATTTTTACATTTCCAGATACTTTGGCTCCATAAGTTGCACAAAAATAATCACCAATTACACAATCATGAGCCACAACAACGAAAGAATGAATAATTGCAAAATCTCCGATTTCAATAGATGTTGTTAAAATAGCATTTTTCATTAAAATTGAACCTTTACCAAGTTTAATTGTATTGTTTAATTCAACTGATGAATGAATAAAAGACCAAAAAGAAGTATCAGCTGGTAACTTGCTGACAATTTTGTTTCTTACAAGAGGATCGGAAACGGCAATAATTAATTCATAATTTAACGAATTAAAATCTGAAATTGGGTAAATTGGCTTGTTATCAATTTTTTTTGAATCACAAATAAAATCATCATCAACAAAAAAAACTATATTTTTATCTAATAATTGATAGTATAGTTCTCTTGCCAAACCACCAACACCGAAAATTGCTTTCTTTTTCATATTAATTTTAGAGTATTATTTATTGTCATTTCAAAATCAAAGATATCATTATTGATCAAATTTAATTTGATAATATTTGAATTATCGAGTCTGCTATGAATTATTTCATTAGGTCTTGGTTCCTTATAAATAATCGGCAAATTAATTTCAGAAATTTTGTTTAAAGTTGATATTAGTTTATTTATTGTTATAGAAGTGTTTGAAGATAAATTTAATATTTGATTATTTAAATCAGAGTTACAATAGTTAAAAATTACTTTGGCAACATTTTCAACATATATAAAATCTCTTGTTTGTTCACCATCGCCAAACACAATATGATTGGTTTTATTTTTAATATTATTGCAAAATATTGATATTACTCCACTCTCGGCACTTTGATATTGCCTTGGCCCATAAACATTTGAATAGCGAAAAATCCCATAATTTAAACCCGAACATTTTACATAAAATTCCATAGCCATTTTAGAAATCCCATATGGACAAATTGGCGACAATTCATCGCTTTCTTTTATTGGCAATGAATTTTTTTCACCATATACCGCAGCTGTGGAGGCTAAAATAATTTTATTAACAAGAAATTTTTTGCATAAATTTATTAAATTTAATGAGCCCACTATATTTGTTGACAAATCTTCAATTGGATTATTGATTGATTTATTAACACTCACTTGAGCTGCTTGATGAATAACGAAGTCAAATTTATGTTCTTTAAAAATATCCATCAATTTACCTTCATCTCTTATATCGATATTATAAAATACATCAGAATTTCTGGTATTTTCAATCTTTCCAGTTGATAAATTATCAACAACTGCACAAAAAAAACCTTTTTCTTTAAAATAATCTAATATGTGAGAACCAATAAATCCAGCACCACCAGTAATTAAAACTTTTTTCATAATTTCAATTTTTCCTTTATAATTTTAAAAAATATTTTTCTTTTTTTTGAGATTTTAAAAGAAAATGAAAAAATATCAGATTTGATACGGAAATTATTAAATGTAAAATTCAACATAAAATTTCCAAATATAGGGGTTTTGGACAAGTAAAAGAACCACTTTTCTGCCTGAGTAATTTCTGGATTTTTCCAGGGTTTTTTTGAAGTTGCATAATGTAATTGTACAGGATTTTTATAAGCTTCCATCAATTCATCTTTTGAAAAATTGCAATCAGTTTCAAAGTCTAGAGGTTTTTTATATAGATCATATAAATAACTGCAAACCAAAAATTTAGGATGTAAAAATTTTATTTTATTAGCACAAACTAAATTTAAAACATCTTGTTCAGCCTGATTTAATCTTTTAGCATCATTTTTAAAACATTCTATAAATTTTTCTTCGATATTATTTTCTCTAATTTTTTTTAAATTCATTACCAAATAACCGCCACATGAAGATTTTAAATATTCAATTTCTTGGAGAGAAAAATTATTTTTATATTGTGGGTTGTCATAATAGCCAAGAATTTTACCAACTGGCTTTATTGAGGCTAAATAAAAATCTTCATCCACATTAATTTTTGTATAACTCGGAGAAATATCCCCCAAAAAAACTACATCAACATCAGTTATTATAATTTTATCATATTGAGGAAAAATGCTAGCGGTAAGCAATTTATAGAATACCTCTTTTGAAAAATGAGCTTTTGTTTCAAGACTATTCCATAAATCATTGAATTGATTATTCATAAAAACAAATTCAATCGAAAAGTTTTTGAATTTTCTAAGGCAATATTTAATTTCATATTGCTGTTTTGAAGAAATATCCGATGTTAAAACATAAATTCTATAAAAATAATCTTTACAAGAATTTTCTATAAGCGAATAAAAGGCAACAATACTAGGTACCACATAATTTTTATCAAAACATGTCATAATTGGTATAACATTTGTTTCGGGTATTTTATTTGGTAAAAGGTTATTAAATACATCATCTAAGCCATCTTTGGCAATATTAGACTCAATATCATTAATTATGTAATCATTATAAAAATTATTTTCCTTTATTTTATTAAAAATAATATCATTAAAAATGTAATTTGTTTCGATATTGATTTTAATAAGAGATTGAAAGAGAAAGTCAGCATTTTGTAAATCACTTGAAGATTTAATCAAGCCATTTCCATCGGCATTATAAACTGACATCACCTTATCAATATAAAACATCTTACCTTTACTTAAATAGAACCAAAATAAACAGACATCGTTAACAATACTTTCCTTAAATTTTAAACTATTAAAATCTATTTCCAATTTTTTAAATAATCGCGAGGAGGTATGAACCCAAAATTTATCTGTATAATCAAACTTGTCTTTAATATCGCCTTCATAACTATCAGTAAATATCTTTTGACCATCTTTAAGTGCCTTTATATTCGATTTTGGATTATGGACAAGAGTATCGTGACCGCAAAATGAACAATCTGGATTATTCTCTAGGCTTTCAAATTGCAATTGTAATTTATTTTCATCACACCAATAATCATCGGTTTCAAGAATGCAAAAATATTTTGTATCAACATTATAAATAGCATCATAAATATTTTCTAAATAACCAACGTTTTTTTCTCTAATGTATGCTTCAATTTTATCTCCATATTGATCTTGGTATTTTTTAATTATATTAGGCGAGCCATCAGTTGAAAAATCATCATAAATTTTAATCTTTAATGGAAAATTTGTTTTTTGTTGCAATACACTATTAATAGCTTTTTCTAAATATTTTTCATGATTATAGCAAATTAAAAGAATAGTTATCATAGATTAGTTTTGTTAATTATTTTACAAATTTCAGTAATATTTTGTGGATTTAAATTAAAATATAATGGTAAACATAAAATTCTGGAAGATATGTCTTCTGAGATTGAACAGCTTTGTTTTTCCTTTAAATATGGAAGATTATTTAAAGACGGATAAAAATATCTTCTTGGAAAAATATCATTTTTATTTAACTCTAAGATTAAATTTTTTAATTGCGATTCATTCTTAAATAAAATTGGGAAATAACCATAATTATATTTCAAATCTTTATTAATTTTTGGAATAAAAAAATCGTTACGAATTTCATTCAAATATATTTCATATGATTTTTTTCTATTCAAAATTATTTCATTAATATCATCCAAATTACATAAACCCATTGCGGATTGAAACTCTGAGGCTTTGGCATTTATTCCAAGCATGAAATGATCGTCATAGATATGACCAAATCTTTTGATCAAATCAACTTTTTTATTAATTTTATCACTTGCAAATATCAAGCCACCCTCAATGGTATGAAATAATTTTGTAGCATGAAATGAACAGGTGGAAATATCGCCATAACTCAATAATGATTTACCCAAATATTCACAACCAAAGGCATGAGCACCATCATAAATAACCTTGAGATTATGTTTTTTAGCAATAGATTCAATTTTATTGATATCACAAGGAAATCCGAAACAATGTACAGCCAATATTGCTTTGGTTTTAGGGGTTATTAAACTTTCAATTTTGTTGGCATCAATTGTAAAATTATCAGATTCAATATCAGCAAAAACAGGATGGCATTTTTCCCATAAAATTGATGATAAGGTTGCGACATAAGAAAAAGGTGTTGTTATAATCTCACCATCAATTTCAAGTGCCCTAATTGCAATTTGAAGAGGCAAGGTTCCGTTAGTTAAAAATTGAATATTTTCAATGTTGAGAAAATTTTTCAATCTCTTTTCGAATTCATTTAAAAGTGGACCCTGGTTAGTTAAAACTGAACTATCCCAAATTTGGTCAATATATCTTAAAAATTTTTGCTTATCTGGTAGAAAAGTTTTTGTAACATTTATTTTTTCTTTCATTATGAATTTTAAGTTTAAAATTTAATTATTTTTCTAAAATTTATTTTTGAATAAAATTTTGGTTTTTTTATTTCTTCTTTTTCAATTAAACTATTAAAATAATTAAAATTATCTAAATTAATTATTTGCGATATTTGGTTATTAAATTCACTTAAATTATATCCGAAATTCAACTCTAAATCTTTCAACATTTTAGAATCTTGATTAATTTTATATGCCAAATTGCAAGAAAATAATTTATAAGCAATATTATATCCGCTATTATATAGGTTTCCAACCAAAAAAGCTTCATTCATTAAATAATAATACTTATATTTTTCATTTACTACTGGATATTTTAAAACATTTGGAAAAGTATTAAGAAATAATTTAAAATCATCAATCCAATCACCAAATAAATCAATAGAATCATTGTTATTTTTGAATAAGTGTTCTAAATATTCTGTAATTTCAACTTTTGCGATATTGAATATAGTGTCATAACTTTGAAAATTATCGCTGTTTGTATTTTTTG
>JALREU010000093.1 GCA_023256705.1 Rickettsiales bacterium | reverse complement strand
CTGGATTTACCATCGGCAATTAAGCGATTAGCAAAATCAATTAGTAAAATTGAGTTTTTACCAGAAACGCTAACTAGCATAAATATTCCAAGCATAGTGAAAATATTTACTGATTCACCCGTGATGTATAAAGCATAAAAGGCTCCACAAAAAGCTAATGGTAAGGCGAGCAAAATGGTGAATGGCACCACAAAAGATTCATATAAGCTGGTTAGAATTAAATAAATAAAAACAATTGATAATAATAATGCTTGGTTCATTGAAGTGATCATATCTTGCATATTCTCTGAATCGCCCGAAAAAGAATAGCGAATGTCGCTAGGCATTTTTAGTTCACCTTCGCTAAATTTCTTTTCATATTCCTTAAGCAAATCACCAAGTCCGATTTTTGGAGCTAAGCTGGCAGTGATTTGAATATATCTTCCGCGATCTTGGCGATTAATGGTGGCGGGTTCGATATCTTCCATAGTTTCGGCAATGTCGGATAATTTAATTAATTTATTATTAATATTTGGAACATAAATTTTATCAAAATTATCTTTTAAGTCGCGCTGATCATCTTTTAGACGAACTCGAATGTCATATTCTAAGCCGTTTTGACGAAGTTTGGTTGGAACATAACCTTCAACATAGCCACGAAGTTCATCGCCAACTGCCTGCGAATTGACGCCATAAAGACGGGCAGAATCTTCCTTGAGTTTAATTTTAAATTCAGGTCGAGTGGCTTTGTTGCTGTTATCTAAGTCTTTAAGTCTCTTATCTTCTTTGAGTTTGGCAAATAACATTGAGGCATATTTATCTAAAGAATCCTTGTTGGCGGATATTAAAAATAAATTAAATGGCTGTCCACGAGAAGCTCCACCAGATGGGTCAAAATCTTTTACAACGGGATTGGCATATTTAAAGTCTTTGATTTGTACGCGCAACTTTTCTTTGAAAGCTGTGGTGCTGATATTTCGGTCTTTTTTCGGCTTTAATTTAACATAAAGTTCGCCTCTTTGCGCTTGACGCGACATTGTTCCTGCTGAAACCGCTGACAACTCAACCTCTGGATTGGTGCGCACAATTTCATCAATTTTTAGGCCAACATTTGAAGTGGCATCCAAGCTTGAGTCTGCAGGCAATTCAAGACTTATCGTAATTTCCCCATTATCACTTTCGGTCATAAAAGTTTTTGGAACTTTGGTGAAAGCAACGATACTTCCTGCAATAATGGCAATGGTTAGTAGAAGAATTTTTCCAGGATTTCGAATAGAAAATTTTAATAACCACTCATAGCCATCTTCCATTTTGCTTTGAAAATAATCAAATTTGGATATGAAGCCAGTATTCTTTTTTTTATGTTTTTTATTGTGCCCAGATAAATATGCGCAAAGAACTGGTATGATTGAGATGGCGACTATCAAGCTAATCATCATTGCAAAAGCAATGGTAAGTCCGAACTGTTTCAAATATTGACCTACAGTGCCTTTAAGAAAAGAAATTGGGGTAAAGACTGAAATTACCACCGCACTAATGGCAACCACCGCCATTAAAATTTCTTGCGAAGAAGCAATTGAAGCTTGAATTGGCTTCATACCGCTCTCGATTTTGCGATAAATATTTTCCACCACCACAATAGCGTCGTCAACCAAGAGTCCAACCGCCAAACTTAAGGCAAGCATCGTTATCACATTAATTGAAAAATCGGCAACATACATCACAATAAAGGCACCAACCAAGGTAATTGGCAAAGAGATGGCGGTGATAATTGTGGCTCGAATATCGCCCAAAAATATTAATACCGTAAGCACCGTTAAGATAATAGCGATAATCACCGCTTCTTGAATGTCAAAAATATTGTTTCGAATATAAACACTGGCATCTTTAGTGGTGGTTATTTCGGGATTGCCTTTCATATTTGCAAAATCTTTTTTGATTTTTTCAATTTGAGTTTTTACCCCATCGACTGCCTTAATAATATTGGCATCGGATTGGCGATAAATAGTTAAAAATAATGATTTTTTTCCATTGACAAAAGCTCTCGATGATTCATCTTGAAGGGTATCCTTAATTTCGGCGACATGATAAATTTTGGTAGGATTTTCATTGGAATAAAAATTGACCAAAGTGTTATTGATTTGCTCAATTTCATTATATTCGCTGGCACTTCGAAACACGCGCTCTTTATCGCCGACTTCTCTTTTGCCAATCGAAACATTTTGTCCAGATAATGAAAGTTGGCGATTAATTTGTGATAATGAAATTTCACGGGATTTTAATTTATCTTGATCAACTAAAATTTGAATTTCTCTTTTTCTTGCACCCAAAATTTCTACCATACCAACATCAGCAGTTTGCTCAAGGCGAGGACGGACAAAATTATCAGCCAAATCGAATAATTCAGTTTCCGATAAATCGGCTTTTAAAATAACAGTTAAAACTGGTTGATCCGCAGGGTCAACCCTACGAATCAGAGGCTCTTTAATATCTTCGGGCAAACGATATTTTGCTTGATTAATTTTATCACGAATTTGTTGTTCGGCATATTTTATGTCGGTGTTTTGATAAAGCTGGACGATGATTTGACTGGTATCTTTCATGCTTCGAGATAAAAGTTTTTTAATACCTGAAACCGTGCTAATTTCTTCTTCTAAAGGTTTGGTGACTAAATTTTCAATTTCCGAAGGGGCTGCTCCATCATAGCGGGTCGCCACAAAAATAATTGGAATATCGATATTTGGAAATAGCTCGACATTCATTTTTTTAAAGGCAATATAACCTACTGTTATAATTGTAATCATTAAGCTAGTGATGAAAGCTGGTCGCTTAATTGAAAGTTCGGTAATATTCATTAGCTAAAGTTATTGAGGTTGGTATAATTTTTGATCGGCAATTAATTCATATAATTTTTGAGCAATTTGTTGAGTATTAAGCTCGGCACTGGAAAATTCTTGTTCAAAAACTAAAATTTGATAAGTGGAAGTTCTTCCTTTTGATAAAAGATTGCGTTCATTTTCTAATTTCGCTTTTTGTGTTGCTTCAATTTGCATTGATAACCTTAAATTTTCTTGCCAATCTTTGAAATTTTGGATTAAATTTTTCCAATCAATTTCTTGTTGCAACAATTTTTCTTGATAAGAAGTTTTGTGAGAAGATGCCTGCAATCTAGCACCGTGGCGAATATCCGCAGATACTCCAACATTTAATGGCATAGAAAATTCTAGTCCGATTTTGCCATTGGGTGCGCTTCTGTCAAAGGTGGCAGAAATTGCATCCATTCGATTTGGTTCGACTTGGTTGACGGCGTAGCTTGTATATAAATTTAGTGAAGGTTTATTATTTTCTTCTTCAATTCTAGCTAATGCCAGCGAAGCTTGAAGCTGTGCTTGTCTTGATTTAATGTCTAATCGGTCAGAATTTCTAATAGGGTTTAGCGCTATATTTTGTAATTTTGTTAAATCAAAATTTGTTAATTTTTCTTTTACCTCGTCGCTATTGATATTTCTTGATTGATTAAAATTACGAGCTGAAATTTTTAAAAAATTTTCTGCCTGTTTGACCGCTAATTTTTTGCTTTCGACTATGGCTTTGGCTTGTAAAACATCACTTTTTTCAGCCAAATTCATTTTTTCTTTTTTATTTAAATAATCTAGTATTTTATTAGCACTATTTAAAGCTCGATATTGTATTTCGAGATTTTTTTGAGCAAAAACTAGATGCCAAAATCTTTTTTCAGCATTTACCATTTCTTCTTGGCTCAAGGCTTTTGCCGATAATTGTTTGGATTCATTTTCGTAGAAGCTTGCATCTTTTTTTGCCGTAGTGGTTTTGCCAAGAAAATTTTGCCAAAGTGGAATGGATAGTTCAAGAACAGGAATGGCTTGGGTGTTTTTTGTTGCCAAAGGATTAGTAGTAAAACCGGGAGCCAGCCCAATATATCTGGTGTTATTTAAGGAATAGTAAATATTGCTGTTGATACCAAATTCTGATTCTTGAGAAAATCCAATGCGATTATTTTGGGTTTGCACCGATTTATATCGCAAGAATTGAAGACCGCGATTTTGCTCGGCAAATCCAGCTTCACTAAAGCCATATAGCTTTATTGCGCTGACTAATTTCGCTTTCTTTTTTAACAATTCAAAACTTTGATCGCTTTGATTGGCTTGCTCTATATTTAAATTTTTATCACGGACTTGATTTAAATATTGGTCAAGACTAAGATTGCTTGCATTTTGTGCATAAAGTCTTTGACAAAAAAATAGTGATATAAAAATAATGGTGTATTTAGAAAATATTTTTTTCAACATGATTAAAAAATGAAATGAATAATATTTATAATAAAAACATAATTCATAATTTAGAAGAAGTATTTCAAAATTTTTCTAATAAGGAGCAAATTGCCGTTGCAGTTTCTGGTGGTTGCGATTCATTAGCATTAACCATAGCTTTAAATGAATATTGTTTAGAGAATAATATTAAGCTTTTTGCGGTTACCATTGATCATTTGATGCGAGAAAATTCCTCAAAAGAAGCGAAAAAATTAAATCAAATTTTGAAAAAATTAAATATATCACATAAAATTTTTGCTTTAAATAAAAATAATTTACCAACCAAAAATATTGAGGCCAATCTTCGTCAAATGCGCTACGAAATTTTGTTTGATTTTTGCAAAAAAAACCAAATCGAATTATTATTTTTAGGGCATCATCTTAATGATATTGCCGAAAATTTTTTAATCAGACTATTTCGCGGAAGCGGATTAGACGGGCTTTCGGTGGCAAATAAAATTTCTAAAATTAATGATATTTTTTTAATTAGACCGTTTTTAGAAATTCCAAAAGATGATTTAAAACAATATTTAATTGAAAAAAATATTGAATGGTTTGAGGACGAAACCAATGAAGATGAAAAATTTTTGCGCAATAAAATTCGAAAATTTTTAGATAATTTAGAAAATGATGATTTTGATAAAAATATTATCGCCAAAAGAATATTAATGGCGTCAAGCGAAATCGAAAATGCCCGCAACATTATTGATGATTTGATAAAAAATTCTAAACAAAAAATTCTTCAAAAACATAATAATTATATTTTGTTAAATAAAAATTTATTAAAAAATTTAAATCAATCAATGGCTTTAAAAATTTTAAGCGGAGTTTTGATGGAGATTTCGAGTAAGAATTATAAGCCTAGAAAAGAAAAGTTGTTAAGATTTTATGAATATTTATGTGCTGATGGCAAAATAAAAAAACGAGAATTTTATCAATGTGTTTGTGAAAAATTTGATGAAAATAATGTTAAAATTTATTTTAAAAACTGTTAAGAATTCCAAGATTAATCCCGCGAGAATTATATTGCTTATCATTGCCACCGAAGCGGTGAAAATAGCCAAATTGAAAAGCTAAATCATTGTTATATTTATATATTAGGCTTGGTGAAATTAGGTGATGAAAATTTTTGGAAAAATCAAAATTTTGTAATTGTCGAAGGCTGTTTCGAGTTGGTGAAGTATTGCGAGTAAGGGCATAAATTAATTCATGCGAAATGAGGAAAGAATATTTTGGTGATAAATTTATACCAGCGATAAATTTTTCTCGTAATTCATCAAAAGGATTGTTAAATTTTTTGCGATAAGCCACTTCGAGCCTTACAAAATATGGTTTTGGACTTTTGATGATGTTATTAATTAAGCGCTCGGTCATATTATGGGCTATTAACAATCTAAGCTCGTAATCATTTTGTTTTGGCATTAAGGATAAGTTTTTGTTTTCATTATAAATACCATGAAATTTAAAAGAATTATGAATGGTGAAATTGGCATATTGGCTTTTTAAAAAGCGGTAGCGATGAAAAAATTCTGCTCCATTAAAACTATAGGCTTCACTATGATGCTGATAGCTGGACTGAGATCTGGCAAATTGAATAATTTCGCCAATGGAAGTGGTATCGTTAAGTGGAATTTCGGAAAAATTATTTAGAATTTGTCTTTTCGTTTTGCTTCCAAAAGCATGACCAGAAGTGAATGTGGCTGTAGTTTGAGACTGTATATTAAATTTTTTAGCAAATGAATTTTGACAAAAAAATAAAAAACATA
>JALREU010000092.1 GCA_023256705.1 Rickettsiales bacterium | reverse complement strand
TCAATAGTAAAATCTACGTGACCAGGAGTGTCGATAATATTGATGCGGTGATTTTTCCAAAAGCAAGTAGTGGCAGCTGAGGTGATAGTTATTCCCCTTTCTTGTTCTTGCTCCATCCAATCCATTGTGGCTGCACCATCATGCACTTCACCAATTTTGTGTGATTTTCCAGTGTAGTATAAAATACGCTCGGTAGTTGTGGTTTTACCAGCATCAATGTGAGCCATAATTCCGATATTACGATATTTTTCAATTTCAATTTGTCGTGCCATAAAGCAAAAATTAAGTTAAAGTTTTTATTTAATTTGATTGTAAGAATGTGATTTTTACATCAATTTATCAGCATATTTATTGCAATTTGTTAAAGAGCCAAAAAACTCCAACATAAAATTTTGCAATAGAAATGATTTTGTTAAATCATAACAAAAAATTTCTATTACACAACATTTTTTTAAAGTTTTTTTATTGTTGTTTAGGTTATTTCAATTGAATCAATATAAATGAAATATTGTTGCTATCAAATTATGTGTCGTGCGGGAGGGTAAAATTTTTTTGGCAAAATTAGCGGTTACATCACCACTCTCGCTTAGAGGTAAAATTTTTTTTGGCAAAATAGCGGTGCTATCACCCTCCCTAGGTGGGATGATAAAATTTTTTAATAAAAAAAATTTTGGGAGGGGGAATTTTGGTTTATCAAAGAAAATTTTGATATTTTATATTTTTATAAAATTGAGTTTTTTCAAATTATTTGGTTTTTAATTATAGGATTTAAGCCCCCTCCCAAAATTTTCTTGCAGAAAATTTTACCCTCCCGCAAGGGGAGGGTGATGACACCGCTTTTGATAACACCGCTTTTTTTGATATTTTTTTTGCCCCCCCGCGACTCAAAGAATTTAACTACCGTTTAGTTTCTAGAATCCGCTCCCTGAGTAAAGCGGTGGAGCCTAGAACCGCTTATGTTGCCAGCATTTTAAAAAAAATTTTCCTTAAAAATTAATTTAAGGAAAATTTTTAGGAATTTAGATAAGAAAATATTATTACCACTTATAGTGAGCAAAAGCTTTGTTAGCTTCAGCCATTTTGAAAACTTCTTCTTTTTTCTTGGCTGCCCATCCTTTATTGTCGAGTGATTCGAGAATTACGGTTACAACTTTGTTTGAAAGTTTTTTTCCTTTGATATTTTCAATTGAAATTTTTAGCCATTTTAATGCTAAAGCTGAACCTCTTCGAGCAGAAACTTCAACTGGGATTTGATAAGTAGCGCCACCGATTCTTCTAGAGCGAACCTCAACTTTTGGAGTAATAACTTCAAGGGCTTCTTTGAAAATATCAATTGGATTTTTTTTCAATTTTTTTTCTAGATCATCGAAAGCACTGTAAATGGCTTTTTCAACAACTGATTTTTTCCCATCATTCATTAAACGATTGACAAAACGAGAAACAATAATCTCATTATATTTTGCATCTGGAAAGATTTTTCTGACTTTTGCTGCTTTTCTTCTCATATTTTTGAAAAATTAAAAATTATTATTTAGGTTTTTGGGCACCGTATTTAGAACGAGCCTGCTTTCTATTTTTTACACCTTGGGTATCAAGAGAGCCACGGACGATATGATAACGCACACCTGGCAAATCTTTAACACGACCACCGCGAATTGCAACCACTGAGTGTTCTTGCAAATTATGACCCTCACCTGGAATATATGCAATAACTTCAAAGCCATTGGTTAATTTTACACGAGCTACTTTACGAAGAGCTGAGTTAGGTTTTTTTGGAGTTGTGGTATAAACACGGGTGCAAACACCTCTTTTTTGTGGACAAGCTTTCATGGCTGGAACCTTGTTTTTGGCGACCTGTTTAACTCTAGGTTTTCTAATTAACTGATTAATAGTTGGCATAATAATTATATTATTTTAAATTTTTTAATTGCATTTTTCCATAAATTTATGTTATGGAACTTGATTTTTACTAATTCGGCTAAAAAAACAACTCTAAAATATCGGTTGAAGAAATTAAGCATTTAAGCAAAAATATTTTTATTTTCTAAAATTTTACAAAAAAAATAATTTTAGTCAAGTAGTAAATTTTAGCCAAATTTTAACTTAGAAATTTATTTAAGATTTTTTTTAATCGAACTTTAATTTTAGTTTTGGATTTATACTTCTAATAATCGTCCTTGGGCGTGAGAGAAAAAAATTTGACCTGTTGGATGACCGGCTTGATTGCTCATAATTGTATTTGTGGAACGAATACTGGTTTCGAATCCTAATACGGCACTAGCATGGCTTGGATTCATAACTGCTATTTGCTGATCCCTCTCTGAATCTCTAGCATAAACCCTAGAATATCCAGCACATTTCATTGCCGTCAAAGTTAAAGCCGTTATCCCAGTTGGAACAAGAAATGCCATGCCAACTATAAAAGGAAGATTATCTCCTATTGAATTTGTTTTATCAATATTTCGACTCAATGCCCATGCACCCACAAAGGCACCCACTGAACTCCCAAGACCAAACATAATTTTTCCAGCATCTTGACAAGAAGCTACTATAGTATTTCGCATTACTATAGTATTTCGCATTATTTTATATTTAATTATTTAAAAAAATCTCCAACTTTTCTGAAAAAACTTTCTGATTTTGGATTGCTTGAAGCTTTACTTGCCATTATTTTATCGAGTTTTTGAAGTAAATCTTTTTCTTCGCTAGATAATTTTACTGGCACCTCAATATTTAATTTTACATACATATCACCTCTTCTGCCCCCCGAATTTACAACACTCATACCTTTTGATTTTAAGCGCAAAGTGTCGCCATCTTGCGAGCCCTCAGGAATTTGTAATTTTACTTTTGAGCCATCAATTGTTGGAATCTCCACCGAACCACCAAGGCAAGCAGTTGTCATTCTAACTGGCATTTCAAAATGAATATCATCGCCATTTCTTTGAAAAAATGGATGTTTGCGAATAGAGATATAAACATAAAGATCACCGGCAATACCGCCTCTAAATCCAGCCTCGCCTTGATTGGCAAAGCGAATTCGATTGCCTTCTTCAACCCCTGCTGGAATTTTAGCCGACAAGCTTCGCTCTTTATTAACTCTACCTTGACCATGACATTTTTTGCAAGGATTTTTTATGATCTCGCCACTTCCACCGCAGGTTCCACAAGTTTTTTCGACAATAAAAAATCCTTGTTGAACCCTAGTCGACCCAGTTCCTTTACATGCCTGACAAGTTGTTGGCTTAGAATTATCGGCCGAACCAGTGCCATGACAAGAATCGCAAGCAGTGGGAATGGTGAAGGTGATATTTTCAGTAGTTCCAGCGAACGCTTCTTCTAGCGATATTTCTAAATTATATCGAACATCAGAACCGCGTTGAGATGATGATTTTTTTTGTGATCTTTGTTGAGCTCCTTGACCAAAAAAATCCCCAAAATTACTAAAAATATCATTAAAGTCAAAGCCATCAAAACCTCCGCCATTTCTAGATGAATAACCACCTCCAAAATTAGAATCTTGATGACCATAATTATCGTAATTACTACGCTTTTCTTCATCTTTCAAAACTTCATAGGCTTCGGTGGCTTCTTTAAATTTTTCTTCGGCTTTTTTATCTCCCGGATTACGATCTGGGTGATATTGCATGGCTAATTTGCGATAAGATTTTTTAATTTCATCGGCAGATGCTGTTTTACTAACACCAAGAATTTCGTAGTAATCTCTTTTACTCATAAATAAAATTTGTAAATTTTTTAGTTAAAATTATTCAAAAATATTATAATTATTCTTTAACCAATTTTCAAGCTGAGAAAATGCCAAAGCACGATGCGAAATTTGATGCTTAAATTCTGCTTCAATTTCGCCAAAAGTTTGCATCATACCATTTTTAATAAAAATTGGATCATAGCCAAAGCCATTATTTCCACGGGGTTGATAAATTAATCTACCATCAACCCTACCCTCAAAATTTATTTTAAAATTATTTTTTGGATTATACAAACATAAATTACAAATAAAAAAAGCTGAAATTTTATCGGTTGGGTTAATATTTTTTTGCTGCAAACTTAAAAAAATTTTTTCAAATGCGAGTGGAAAATTTTTGTTACCATTGCCATCAAGGGCAAATCTTGCTGAATGCACTCCCGGCTCGTTATTTAGTGCTGGAATACACAAACCAGAATCATCGGAAAGTGCAATCATATTAATTTTATCGCCATAAAATTTAGCTTTGATAAAAGCATTATCGGCAAAATTATCGGCGCTCTCTTCTGGTTCAATCAAATTAAAATCACTAGCGCTTAACGCTTGAATGCCAATATTTTCGAGTAATTTTGCAATTTCAACTAATTTTCCTTTATTATTTGAAGCAATAAGAATTTTTTTCATTTTTATTTATATAAAATTTTATCGTTTAAACCCGCTTTTTTAAAGCCATCAAGTCTAATTATGCAAGAGTCACATTTGCCACAAGAATAACTTTTACCCTCAATTTCTATTGGATCATAGCAAGAATGGGTAATCGAATAATCGACTCCAAGTTCATTGCCAATTTTAATAATTTCAAATTTTTTTAAATCGATAATTGGAGTATGAATTTTAAATTTTCCTAAATTTTTTACGCTTGAAGCACAAGCTAAATTTGCCATATTTTCAAAGGCATCAATAAATTCTTTTCGACAATCTGGGTAACCACTATAATCAATGGCATTGACACCAATAAAAATATCAAAACAATTTATAGTTTCTGCAAATGCCAATGCATATGAAAGAAAAATAGTATTGCGAGCAGGAACATAAGTTATTGGAATTTGATTTAGATTTTTTTGAACATCTACATCAAAATTATTTTTTGGCACTTCAAGATCAGCAGTCAGAGCGGAACCTCCAAATATTCTTAAATCAATATTGGCTATTTGATATTGTTTTAAGGCAAAAAAATTGGCAATTTTTTTGGCAGATTCAAGTTCAATTTTGTGGCGTTGTCCATAAAAAAAGCTTAGACCGTAAAGGTCAAAACCTTGATTTTTGGCGATAGCACAGGTTGTGGCGGAGTCTAAACCACCACTAAGTAAAATTATTGCTGATTTCTTCATAAATTTAAAATTTGTTATTTTAATTTTAATTATTTATTTTAAGATGTTAAAACATTTTTATATTTATTTATATCTTTTTTGGGTGGTTAGCTCAGTTGGTTAGAGTGCTACGTTGACATCGTAGAGGTCGGAAGTTCGAGTCTTCTACCACCCACCAACCCTTGTAATTAGCAAAAAAGCCTATGAAAAAAATCTCCGTAAAAAATCCAATTGTTGAAATTGATGGCGATGAAATGGCCAGAATTATTTGGCATCAAATTAAAGAAAAACTAATCTTACCTTGCGTTGATTTAAATTTAAAATATTACGATTTAGCTCTTGAAATTCGCGATAAAACTGCTGACCAAATCACTATTGATGCTGGCAATGCCATCAAAGAAATTGGGGTTGGCATTAAATGCGCAACGATTACACCCGATGAAAATCGCAAAAAAGAATTTAACTTAAAACAAATTTGGAAATCTCCTAATGGTACTATTCGTAATATTCTCGATGGCACGGTTTTTCGTGAACCAATCGTTTGCAATAATGTTCCGCGTTTAGTTTCGAATTGGCAAACTCCAATTATCGTTGGTCGTCATGCCTTTGGTGATCAATATAAAGCCACGGATTTTCTAGTGCCAAGCGCTGGCAAATTATCAATTAAATTTGAAGGCGTTGATGGCAAAATTATTGAACATGAAGTGCATAATTATAAATCTGCAGGCATCGCTTTGGCTATGTTTAATATTGATGAATCAATTCGAGGCTTCGCTCGGTCATGCTTCAATATTGCCTTACAAAAAAAATGGCCGTTATTTTTATCAACCAAAAATACTATTCTAAAAAAATATGATGGCAGATTTAAAGATATTTTTGCCGAAATTTATGATGCCGAATTTAAAGAAAAATTTTTAGCCAATAACATTTCATACGAGCATCGTTTAATTGATGATATGGTTGCTTTCGCCTTAAAATCATCGGGAAGTTTTGTTTGGGCTTGCAAAAATTACGATGGTGATGTGCAATCAGATTCTGT
>JALREU010000091.1 GCA_023256705.1 Rickettsiales bacterium | reverse complement strand
CTTTACAGCCTGATAATAAATTGCCAGTCGCTCCTTCGGCAATTCCTGCGAAAAACAGTGGAACTTTTGATGTAAATTGGAAGCCAGTTGCCATTGAAACGCCAAAAGCTTTAGAAATTTCTGAGATTAAATCAATTATTGAAGATTATAAGCAAGCTACATTGAATGCTATCGAGGCTGGATTCGATGGGGTAGAATTGCATAGTGCGAATGGTTATTTGCTCGATCAATTTTTGCAAGATGGTTCAAACCACAGAAGCGATATTTATGGTGGATCAATTGAAAATCGTTGTCGCTTTACTTTAGAAATTCTTCAAGAAATTTCCAAAATAATTGGTGGTAAGAAAGTTGGAATTCGCCTATCACCTTATGGCACCTTTAACGATATGAGAGATTCTGATCCAATCGCTTTATTTTCATATTTAATTGGCAAAATTGACGAATTAAACCTAGCTTATATTCACTTAATTGAGCCTCGCTCATCTGTTGCTGGAGGAAGTGATGAGGTCATTACATCAGCTCCAAACAATTCTGATATATTTAGAAGTAAATATCATGGAATCTTAATTTCTGCGGGTGGATATGATGTTAATTTAGCTAAAATTGCGATTGAACAAAATAAAGCTGATGCCATTGCCTTTGGAAGATATTATATTTCTAATCCGGATTTAGCACAGAGAATTGCTAAGAACCAACCATTAACCAAATATGATCGTTCCACATTTTATGGTGGCGGTGAGCATGGCTATACCGATTATCCGACCTTCGAATAATTTTTTAAGCAAGCTTTAAAAATAAAAGGATTTAGGGTTATTGAAATTACGGCACTAGAAATTACTACATCGTAAATTTCCTTTGATATTAAACCTAAATTGCTACACAACACCACCAGTATAAATGAAAATTCACCAATTTGACTTAAGCTAGCTGACAAAACTAAACTTTCCCCTATAGGTTTTTTAAGTAAAAATAATATTAAAAAACTAAAAAATGATTTGATAAAAATTATTAAAAATACGGTCGACAATATTAGTAAAGGCTTTTGGAAAATTATTTCAGGGTTAAAAATTAATCCAACCGAAACAAAAAATAATACTGCAAAAATATCGCGAAGGGAAACCGATTTCTCAACAGTTTTAATACCGATTTTGCTTTCATTTAAAACAAAGCCAGCAATGAAAGCTCCAAGTGCAAAAGAAGTTTGAAAAAATGAGTGAGCAATGAAAGCAAAACCGCAAGCAATGGCTAAAATTGAAAGAGAAACCAATTCGCGGGAGTGAGTTTTGTATATAGCAACCAAGATTGCGGGTAAGATTTTTTTGCCAAAAGTTAACATAGCAATTACAAAAATTACAACCTTAACTAAAACTCCCGATAAGCTGTAAAAAATTTCTTGCGAATCAATAATTTGTCCGCTTTTAATATTGGAGGCTATTATTGGAATTATAAATAAAATTACAATCATGATGATATCTTCAATTATTAGCCAGCCCGTGGCGATTTTAGCTACTTGAGTCTTTTGTAATCGATATTGCTCAAATCCTCGAATCATAACCACTGTGCTGGCAACCGATAGGCAAATCCCATAAATTATTGATTCGGTAAGGTTAAATTTAAAAAATAAACCAATTAAAGTACAAAAAAGAGCGGTGGCAATCATTTGAAATAATGAACCGATTATCGCAACATTTTTTACTTTAAGAAGATCTTTCATTGAAAAGTGAAGACCAACATCAAACATCAATAAAATAATGCCAATTTCAGCAAGTTGTTTGGCGATTTCAACATCAGCGGTTATTCCGGGAGTGTGAGGAGAAAGAAAGATGCCGGCAATTAAATATCCAATTATGGAGGGTAATCTTAATTTACAAGCAATATATCCTAAAATGAAAGCGAAAACTACGCTAAAGACTATTGTCGAGATTAAAGGATATGCAATCATTATTTAATAATTTTAGCCTTTTTAAGTTCATTTTTGGCTTCTTGCAAATCTGCTTGAAATTCCGCATTTTGCATTAGCCCGCCAATTAAATATATTGCTAACTGCTTGCCACCTTGTAAATCGCTAGGGTAGTGCATTCCAACTTGAACACGGTGCCAAGCAACTTGATTGGCATAATCAAAATATTCTTCTGCTAAATCTGGAATTAATAAACTCATAACTTGAGCATAAATATAGGCTCCCGTAGTGTGACCACTCGGATAGCAATATCCTTTGCTTGGCGATATTAAAATTTCGACATTTTTGTCGACATCGCTTGGTCTTGGAATTTTCCAGAAATTTTTGAAACCTTCAGTTACATCGCGAGAAGTATCGCCAACTCTATCTAAAAGGTGATATAATTTTGGGAATTTTTGCCGAGTTAATTTTTTATTAATATTTAAAACAACCGTGTCAGGAGTCAGTCTTTTTTCTTCGAGAGCTTTGTCGATTTCTTCAATTTCAATATTTTTTTGCATCAATAAAATTTGCTCTATTTGGCTTTTATGTTCCTTGGAATATGGCGTAAATGGCTGTTCTATGGCAAGTGGTGAAACTGATTCATAGCCAAAATATTTTTGGGCGTTAGTTAATTTTATATTTAAGAAAAAACCAATTAAGAAAATAATTATGGAGTATTTTTTTGATAATTTTAAATTTGAGCTGTTCATTTTACTAGTAAATTTTAATTTTTAATTCGTAATTTAATTAAAAATAAATTAAAATCAAAATATTTTTTAAATAATTTAATTTTCTTTATAATGACTAAAAATCATAATCAAAATATTTTTTATCAAACCGATTATGGCGATACAAGATTTATTGCCTTCAATATTTTACAAAAATTCTTAGACCAAAGAAATTTACAAAAAATTACCGATATTTTGAATGAAGAATTGGATCAATATTGTAAAAAAAACGAATTATTGGCGGAGGATTTTTTTGAAAAAATCGATGATGAATTTCTTAATCAGCTTATAATTGGATTTGTTGACAATTTTGATGAAATTAATAAAGCAATTGAAAATTTGTCAATTGAAAATACCAGTTTTCACAATTTATTGTTGGTAAAATTAATAATTTTTGAATTAAAATTTCATCACGAAAATTCTGCGCAAAATATTTTTGAAGATTATCAAAAAATCGCCAATGCCAATAAGATTAAATTTGATAAAAAAATATTTTTAATATTGTTAAATCAAATTCGTAATTTTGAAATGCAATAATTTTTTTTAAATTATTTCCCAAATTTCACTTTGCCTTTATTGACAATAATTAAATAAAAAATAAAATAATTTTTGTAAAAAAATAACTTTATAGCTACTTAAATTTTATGCCCAAAAGAACAGATATTAATTCAATTTTGATTATCGGAGCAGGTCCAATTGTTATTGGTCAAGCCTGTGAGTTTGACTATTCTGGAACGCAAGCCTGTAAAGCGCTCCGTTTGGAGGGGTATCGAGTTATTTTAGTTAATTCTAATCCGGCAACCATCATGACTGACCCTAATGTTGCGGATAGAACTTATATTGAGCCGATAACTACCGATGTGGTTGAAGAAATTATTCGCAAAGAAAAGCCTGATGCTATATTGCCAACAGTTGGTGGGCAAACCGCTTTAAATTGTGCTTTAGCTTTAGAAAAATCGGGTATTTTAAAAAAATACGGGGTGGAGCTAATAGGTGCTTCGGTTGAAGCCATTAAAAAAGCTGAAGATAGAGCGTTATTTCAAAAATCAATGGAAAAAATTGGTTTAGAAACTCCAAAAAATGCAATTGTACATGATTTAGAAGGTGCCAAAAAAGCCCTTAGCAAAGTTGGCTTGCCTGCAATTATTAGACCATCATATACAATGGGCGGAGCTGGTGGGGGCGTTGCTTACACTGAAGATGAGTTTTATAAAATTGTATCCTATGGATTAACAATTTCTCCAACTAATGAGGTGTTGATTGATGAATCAATTATCGGTTGGAAAGAATATGAAATGGAGGTGGTGCGCGATAAAAATGATAATGCCATAATCATTTGTTCAATTGAAAATATCGACCCGATGGGAGTCCATACCGGAGATTCAATCACCGTGGCTCCAGCATTAACATTAACCGACAAAGAATATCAAGAAATGCGTAATGCTTCGATTGCGGTTTTGCGTGAAATTGGCGTTGAAACTGGTGGGTCAAATGTTCAATTTGCGGTTAATCCAAAAAATGGTAAAATGACCATTATCGAAATGAACCCAAGAGTTTCGCGTTCCTCGGCTTTGGCATCAAAGGCAACTGGCTTTCCAATTGCTAAGGTGGCTGCCAAATTAGCGGTGGGATTTACTCTTGATGAGATAAAAAATGATATTACGGGCGGAGTCACTCCAGCGTCTTTTGAGCCTACAATTGATTACGTCATTACCAAAATTCCAAAATTTACTTTCGAAAAATTTAAGGGAAGTGATAATATTTTGTCGAGTTCAATGAAATCAGTTGGAGAGGTTATGGGAATTGGACGCTGTTTCTTGGAAAGTTTTCAAAAAGCCCTGCGTTCTTTAGAGGGTAATTTATCAGGAATTGACGAGGTAATTATTGATGCCGATGAAAAATCAGCTCGCCAAGAAATAATTAAAAAGAAATTAAAAATACCCGCTCCTAATCGTATTTTACTGATAGCGCAGGCTTTGCGTGATGGAATTTCGCCAATTGAAATTAATGAAATATGTAGTTATGATATGTGGTTTATAGAGCAACTTCAATTAGCTATAAATCTTGAAGAAAGAATTAAAAAAGAAGGTTTGCCAGATAATTATCAAGATTTTTTATATCTTAAAAAACTCGGATTTTCTGACAAAAGATTGGCAAAGCTTGTCAATAAAACTGAGCTTGATGTTCGCAAATTAAGACGCCAACTTGGAGTTCATCCTGTTTATAAAAGAGTTGATTCATGTTCTTGCGAATTCGATTCTATAACTCCTTACATGTATTCAACTTACGAATAGCTAATGAAAAATTTATCATATAAAAATCACAACAATAAAACCGAATTATTTATTGAAAATGTTGCCCTAAGTAAAATAGCCAAATCAGTTGGAACTCCATTTTATGCTTATTCAAGGCTTAGTTTATTTGAAAATTATGAAAATTTTGTTGAAGCTTTTGAGTTTCATAAAATTTTTAATTACAAAATTTGCTATGCAATAAAAGCTAATTATAATGTGAATTTGGTCAAAATTTTAGCTGGTCTTGGTTCTGGGGTTGATGCAGTTTCCGCTGGAGAAATTTATCGTGCAATTGAAGCTGGAATTGATCCAAAAAAAATTGTTTTTGCTGGTGTTGGCAAAACTCGCGAAGATATGATTTTTGCTTTTGAAAATGGGGTTGAAGAATTTTCGGTCGAGTCAATTGAAGAGATGTTTTTGTTAAATGAAGTAGCTATTAATCTTGGCAAAATCGCCAAATTTTCAGTTCGGGTAAATCCTGATGTTGATGCCAAAACTCATGACAAAATTTCTACAGGAAGAAAAGGTGACAAATTCGGCATAGATTTTGATAATGCTCTCGAATCATTTGGATCAGCTAAAATACCATCGACTGGATATTACTACATCGGATGGGCACATACCTACGCTACTGGTAGAATTGGATCTTCAGGAAGTTACTTTGCAGATGATCCAGCTAGTGCTTTTCCATCGGGTTCAGGAACAATGTTCTATAGAGCGAATCCTGGTCCTATTGGCCCAACTACTATTGCTAGCTTTGATGGTAATAGAATAGCAAAGGGCATTCACTTTAGAATGTATCCAAAGAACAATGTATTTGCTGCTAACGGTTTTTATACTATTAGAACTGATAAGATTCAATCAAACCATTCGCTTCGTGTAGATAACAAACTTGCTGGTGTCTATGAGTTAATCAATCACACAAGCTGGACATCAAATACATCGGCTGTATATACATCTTTTCAACCAGGTTTGTATAGTCACTATAAACTAATATGGGACATATCACACGCTCCGTTGTGGGAAAGAACTTATTTCAGGTTTTTTGATTATAGTCAAACAAACATAACATCTGGATATTATAATTCTGGATACTGGCTCGGTTCGACTAGCACAGGTTTTGCAGTAAACAGCAGTTATTTTGGTAACAACACTGGGTTCGTTTGGTTAGCAGGTAATGGAATTTATTTCAAATCATCTGGATATGCTATTATTACAAATGGTGATGATTACATATATGGTTTAGGTGTGAATAGAAACTCTGCTGATACAAATGGTAATAGGTCGCCAACTATTAGAGGT
>JALREU010000090.1 GCA_023256705.1 Rickettsiales bacterium | reverse complement strand
AGCTTCAAGCATTTTATTTCGCTCTTCTAAATTAATTTTTTTGCTTTTTAAAGCAGAAATTAATGCGATTTTAATATTTACTTCATGATCAGAGCAATCAACGCCAGCAGAATTATCCATGGCGTCAGTATTAACTCGGCCGCCTTTTTTAGCAAATTCGATTCTTCCTTTTTGCGTAAAACCAAGATTTCCGCCTTCTCCAACCACTTTACAATTTAGCTCATTGCCATTAATTCTAAGTAAATCATTGGCCTTATCACCAACATCTTGGTGAGTTTCTTCGCTTGATTTGACATAAGTTCCAATGCCACCATTCCACAACAAATCAACTGGAGCCTTCAACATGATTTTCATCAAATCAATTGGGGCCAATTCATCATCAGAAATTTTTAGCATTTCTTTTATTTCAGGAGTTAATTTAATTGATTTAGCTGATCTTTCAAAAACTCCGCCACCCTTAGAAATTTTTGTTTTATCATAATCCATCCAAGTTGAACGCGGTAAATTAAACATTCTCTCTCTTTCTTTAAAAGATTCTTGAGGATTAGGATTTGGGTCTAAAAATATATGCATATGATTAAAGGCGCCAACCAGCTTGATATGCTTAGAAAGCAACATGCCATTACCAAACACATCACCAGATAAATCGCCAATACCCATAACGGTAAAATCTTGGTTTTGAATATCCACTCCAAATTCTCTAAAATGTCTCATTACTGAAATCCATGCACCTTTGGCAGTAATTCCCATTTTTTTATGATCATAGCCAGCAGATCCGCCAGATGCAAAGGCATCACCAAGCCAAAAATTATATTCGATGGAAACTGAATTGGCTATATCGGAAAATGTTGCGGTTCCCTTATCAGCAGCAACAACCAAATATGGGTCGGGCTCGTCATGCATAACCACATTTTGCGGATGAATAATTTTATTATCAATTACATTATCGGTAACATCTAACAAGCCACGCAAGAAGGTTTTATAGCATTCGACTCCTTCTTTTTGATATTCTTCGCGAGTCATTTTTGATGTATCAGACTTAACCACAAAGCCACCTTTTGAACCAACTGGAACAATAACCGCATTTTTGGTCATTTGTGCTTTCATTAAGCCCAAAACTTCAGTTCTAAAATCTTCATGACGATCAGACCAACGCAAGCCCCCTCTTGCCACCTTTCCACCGCGTAAATGCACAGCCTCAACTCGTGGCGAATAAACAAAAATTTCGGCATAAGGAAGAGGTAATGGTAAGTTTGGAATTTTTTTGCAATCGAATTTAAAGGACACATACCCTTTGAATTCGCCATTAATATCGGTTTGATAAAAATTGGTGCGAAGACATGCAATAATTACCGCCAAAAATCTTTTGATTATGGCGTCATCATTGACATCCTTAATATTAATTAAATCTTCGTTAATATGCTTAATTAAATCATCGATTTTTGTAACCCTCTCTTGATGATCAATTTTTAGATTTGGGTCAAATTTTATAGAAAATAATTCGACTAATTTTTTACAAATTTGTTGGTTGCGGGCAAAACATTCGGCAACATTGCTTTGATTAATTTTAAAGCCAGCTTGATATAAATATTTTGAAAGCGCTCTAAGCATGAATACTTGCTTCCAAGAGAAATTACATAAAATAATTAATTTATTTAAAGCGCCAATTTTAGTTTTTTGATTCCATAAAGCATCGATGGCATTTTCAAAATTTTCTTTTAATAAGTTTGAAAATTTTACATCATTATTTTTAGAAATTTCGACTTTAAAATAATGAATCCAAGCTTTTTTAATTGAACGATTTTTAGCATCTTCTTCGACATTTATTAAATAAGTATGCTCTTTAATAACATTTAAACCAAAGCTATCTAGGACTGGCATTATCGAAGATAAGATAATTTCTTGATGCGGTGAATATATTTTTAATTCGGTAATTTCTTTTTCGCAATTGTCGATAGTTTGATTTAACTTGAAAATCGGCGAGTTTGAAGCAAAAGATTGCTCAATAAATTCAATATCATCGCAAGCAGTTTTGGCATCAAATCTATCAACATAACTTACTGAAAATGAGTTTTTATATTTTGGATATAAAACTATTCTCAATTCATTTTCAAATTTGCTTTTTAGAGCTTCAACCAATTCATCGCTCCAGATTTTAGTAATCTTAACAATCTCTTGTTCAATATGAGCTTCATCGTAATTTGGAATACCCTTATTAGTTCGAACTATAAGGTGAAAACGAATAAGATTTGATTCGGTAATTTGCAAAAATGAATCGGCAACTTCGCCGTTAAAAACTTCGCACAAATAGCTCTTAATCTTTTCTCTGATATCAGAATTGGTGCGGTCTCTTGGGGTATAAATCAAACAACTTACAAAGCGATTAAATTTGTCGTTGCGGGCAAAAAACTTAACAATTGAACGACCTGCAATTGAGACAATTCCAGTTGAGTTTTTAAGTAAATCATCTTCGTTAATTTGAAATAATTCATCGCGTGGATAAGATTCAAGAATGGAGATTAAATCCTTATAATTGTGGCTTCCTTTTACATATTCGGATTTTTCAATTACATGAGAAATTTTATTTTTCAAAAGTGGAATTGAAAATACACTTGAGTAATAAACATTTGATGTAAATAAACCAATAAAACGGAACTCTCCAACTACTTTTCCATCGCTAGAAATTTTTTGGACACGAATTCTTTCGGCATTAGTTGAACGATGAATTTTTGAACGATATCTTGATTTTATAACTTCAATTACGAAAGGCTTATTAATTGATTCGCCAACCTCTTGAGGCGAAGCATTTACGACCTCAGGAAGAAAATCAGGATATTTAGATTTAAAGACCCCAAATGAAGTATTGGCAACCTCGAACAATTCGTAGCTGTTGCCATTTTTTTTAATATCAAATTCTTTTGATCCAAGTAAAATAAAGTTTCCAGCCAATACCCAATTTAGAAATTCTTGATATTGAGTAACTTCATCATCATTGCATATTTTTTTGGCATTAACAATTTGTGAATTGGCTTTTTTTACATATTCCTGCATTTCGTTAAAATCAGCGACAACCAAAGCAATTGTGTCAAGAATTTTGCTAAGATTTTCTTTAAGTAAATTTATTTCGGATTCATTGGTAATTTTATCTAAATGAAGCTGTATTAAAGACTCATCGATACCTGAATTGCTTGTTTCAATGAAAGTTCCATCTGCACTTCTTTTTACTTTAAAAACTGGATGAATAATATTATTGATTTTGATACTTTGCTTATCTAAAAAATTCACTGAAGAATCAACCAAAAAAGGCATGTCTTTATTAACAATCTCTATAATGGTATATGGGCTTTCAAAGCCGTCAACAGCTTTATTTGGGTTATAAATTCTAATGTTAAAATTGTTGGATTTTTTTTGACTTAAAAACTTGTAAGCTGATAAGGCGTAATAAAATAGCGATTCGGTATTATAATTTTCAAAATCAACCAATTTATTTTCAATATAAAATTCCTGAATAAAATTTTGAAAATTATCTTGATTTAAATCGTTAATTTTAGTTTTTTTGGAGAATTCTAAAACTTGTTTGATTAGATTTTGCATAAATTTATTTTTTGATTAATATAGTAACCATTTGCATTCCTTCAAGTCTTGGCTCTAGCTCAGCCTTGGCAAAACTTGAGGTAATATCCATAATTTCTGACATCATTTTTTCCGCTAAATCACGGTGAGTGATTTCACGACCTTTCATTTTGATGCTGATTTTTACTTTATTACCCTTATCGATAAATTCTTTAGTATGACGAATTTTAGTATCAAAATCGCCCTTACCAATATTGATGGTCATTTTTATCTCTTTAACTTCAACAACTTTTTGTTTCTTTTTGGCATCAGCAGCTTTTTTTTGAATTTCATATTTCATCTTGCCAAAATTTGATATTTTACAAACTGGCGGAACCGCATTTGGAGAGACCTCGATTAAGTCCAAATCTTGTTCTTGGGCTTTTTTTATTCCATCAGAAATTGACATTATACCAATCATTTGACCCCGAGAGTCGATAACTCTTACTTCTTTTGCTTTGATTTGTTCATTAATTCTAAATAAATTATTATTAATTTGAATATTGTTGTTATTGTTGTTGTTATTATTGATATTTGATGGTTTCACGATAAAAATTAAGGTTGTTAATATTAGTTTTGTTAAAAAAATTTTTATTATTATAATTTTTTCAATTATTAATTTCAAGAATTGATATTTTTGAAATATTTGATTCTAAAAAAAGGGAAAATTGTGGGCGTTAAAAAAAGTAAATCATAGTTAATTTTACAATTTTTAAATCTTTGATTATTTTGTAAAAAATATTCGCCACTATCTATAATTCTCGCTATTTGGGAATCGGAAATAATTTCTTCAAAATTTTTTTTTGATTTCCGAGTTTTTATTTCTAAAAAATATATTTCGTGACGTTTTTTACTAATAATATCGATTTCTCCAAACCTACATTTATAGCGATGTTTTAAAATATTATGACCCTTAAGCCAAAATAAAATCATTACAAAATATTCTGCCCATAAACCCATTTTATATTTTTGAATTTTTGTTTGGCGAGACATATTTAGTTAATATTTTCAAGGGCTAATTTGTAAATTTCCTTTTTATTTACTCCATAAATACCAGCAATTTCCGAAGAAATATCTTTTATCGATTTACCATTTTTATACAAAATTTTTATTTGTTTTATCACCGCTTTTTCTTCATATTTTAATTGGTCTTTAGAAGTTTTTTCTACAATAACCACAAATTCACCTTTAATTTTATCGGGATTTTCATTAAAAATTTGTAAAACTTCAATTGCAGATCCAAACAGAATTTCTTCATGGATTTTAGTAAGCTCTTTAGCTATACAAATAAGCCTTTTAGGCAATATTTCATTGATTATTTCTAGAGTTTCTCTCAAACGATTTGAAGTTTCAAAAAATATAAAACTATAATTTGGAGAAAGTGATTTTATTTGATTAATTTTTTCATTTTTGGAGCTAGCAATAAAACCCAAAAATAAAAAATTATCACATGCAATTCCACTAATCGAAATCGATGCAGTCAATGATGAAGGTCCGGGAATGGCTATAATTTTTTGATTATTTGCTCGCAAATATTTGATTAATTTATATCCAGGGTCAGAAATTAAAGGAGTTCCAGCATCAGAGATTAATGCCAAGGATTTTTTTTCAAGTAAAATCGTAAGAATTTTATTTCTACATAAATTATCACTAAAATCATTGTATATTAGCAATTTTTTCTTTATTATTTCAAATTTATGTAGTAAAATTCCTGAAATTCTTGTATCTTCGCAGATAATATAATCTACTGAAGATAAAATATTTAACGCTCTCAAGGTAATGTCAGCAAGGTTGCCAATTGGCGTGGCAACAACATAAAGGGCATTTTCGACTTGAGGAAATTTTATATTTGAAATTTGGTTTATCATTTAATTAAATATTTATGAAAAATATATTTTTTATTGTGTTGTTTGGGTTTTTAACCGCTTGTAACCCACAAGATTTAAAATTTAAACAAAGCTTTGATGAAAATTCTCAGGAATATATATCAAAAACTATTGTTACTGACGAAATTATCAATAATGAAAATAATTTTAATTCTAAAAGAAGTGAACTTTGATTAAGGCTAAATCCGGCAAGACAACTTTTGTCATCTAAATCTTTTCTCATACCGTTGTAGAAATGAGTAACGCTAACTGCTCCATATGACATCGCTTGCTTGATATCTTCAGATGTCGCTGCGCTGTGTCCGATAGCAACTTTTACATTATTTCTGGCAAGGTATGAAATCGCCTCAAAGGCCCCATCAATTTCTGGAGCAATTGTTATATAACGAACCTTGCCACTAGAAACATATTCTTTTATGTCATCCATTTTGGGCGGGAGTAAATACTCTTTTTTATGGGCCCCACAATGAATATGTGATAAATATGGACCCTCAAGATGAATTCCAATTAAGTTTCTCTCAAGTTTTAATTTGGAGATTTTTTCTTTAATTAAGTCAACCGGCTCAGAGATAAAACTTGCAAGGAGGGTGGTACTTCCATGTCTTAAATGAAACTCCGCACCTTTAGGATCTATGGACAAGTCATAGCCACCTCCACCATGACAGTGAAGGTCAACAAAGCCTGGAATAACTATCCCGCTAAGGGTTTTAGCCCCAGCGGCTCTGCCGCTTTGAATCTCAGTTATTACCCCATTTTCAACGCTTAGAGTCATCCCCTCATAAGTTCTCATGGATGTAG
>JALREU010000008.1 GCA_023256705.1 Rickettsiales bacterium | reverse complement strand
TCATAATTTGAATTATCAATATCAATTTACCTATAAATTATTCGAAGACATGGATATTAAATATTTCGTTGGAGTTGACGGAATTTCAGTTGCCATGATTTTTTTAACCGCCCTTTTAACGCCAATTTGTTATATAATTTCATTTAATTCAATAACTAAAAGAGTTAAAGAATTTGTGATTTGCTTTTTACTTATCGAATCCTTTGTGATTGGCGCTTTTAGCGTATTAGATTTGATGTTCTTTTATATTTTCTTTGAGGCAACTTTAATTCCGATGTTTTTAGTAATTGGAATATGGGGACAGGAAAATAGAATTTACGCCAGCTATAAATTTTTTATTTACACTCTTTTTGGCTCGGTATTTTTTTTAATCGGCATAATCGTAATTTATCTTCATACTAAAACCACCGATATTATTCAACTCACATCCCTTCTTCGTGAAGTTTTACCTCTACAATATCAATCTTGGCTATTTGTGTTGTTTTTTGCTTCTTTTGCCATCAAAGTTCCAATGTTTCCGTTTCATACTTGGCTTCCAGATGCCCACGTTCAAGCTCCAACCTCGGGTTCAGTTATTCTAGCTGGGATTTTGATTAAGCTTGGGGCTTATGGATTTCTTCGATTCTCTCTGCCGTTTTTTCCTCAAGCATCAATATATTTCGCCGACACAATTTTTATATTAAGTATTATCGCTATTATTTACGGCTCATTTGTTTCATTAATGCAAGAAGATATGAAAAAAATGATTGCCTATTCGTCAGTAGCCCATATGGGTTTTGTAACCATTGGAATTTTCAGCATCAATCAACAAGGAATTGATGGGGCAATTACTCAAATGATTAGTCATGGTATAATTTCTGGGGCATTATTTATATGCGTTGGCTATATTTACGATCGTCTTCACACCAAAAAAATTAAGGATTTAGGAGGCATTGCCCTAAAAATGCCAAATTTTGCATTACTTGCTATGATTTTTACCATGGGTTCGGTAGGTCTACCAGGAACTAGTGGATTTGTTGGAGAATTCTTGGCGATAATTGGCTTATTTAAAGTCAATAAATTTATGGCTTTTTTAGCTGGAACTGGCGTTATTTTTGGTGCGTGCTATATGCTTTGGTTATATAAAAGAGTGTGGTTTAGTGAAATCCATAATGAGAAAATCAAACATCTAAAAGATTTAAATTTTTCAGAAGCGGTGGTTTTAATTGCACTAGCTATTATGGTGATTGGAATCGGGATTTTTCCAAGCTTAATTACCAATTTTTATAGCGAAAAATCTCTTGAAATCGCTAATTTTGTTTTACAATTAACACCGCCACAATAACTAATTTTTAATTAACATGAAACTATTCTTAATTATTCCAGAATTAATCTTATTTTGCGGAGCAATTTTACTCTTAGTCCTTGATATTTTTTTCAACAAAAAAAATCAAAAATTTCTATTTTTTTCTCACCTATTTTCTTTAATCATCGCTGGATTGGCACTATCATTTGCGGTCAAAGGCTTTGGCGCTCCTGAAAAACATTTTAATGACATGCTTAATGCCAACGCCTTTATTTCACTATTAAAATGCATTATTATTTCAATTCTAACCATAATAATTCTGGTTTCAGTTCGCTATATTTTTACCCTAGAAAAATATAGTTCGGAATATCTTGCATTGCTACTCATCTCTACTTGCGGTGGCTTAATCATGATTAGTGCTAATGATTTTTTAGTTTTTTATTTAGGACTCGAATTACAAGCTCTATCATTATATTTACTTGCTTCTTTTAACACTAAATCAGGTCAATCTTCTGAAGCTGGAATCAAATATTTTATTTTGGGAAGTCTAGCTTCTGGAATTTTGTTATTTGGAATTTCTTTGATTTACGGCTTTTCTGGCTCGACAAATTTCGATAACATTTTCTCATTCATTAACAAATTAAAACC
Source organism: Rickettsiales bacterium (assembly GCA_023256705.1). Classification (GTDB taxonomy): domain Bacteria; phylum Pseudomonadota; class Alphaproteobacteria; order Rickettsiales; family UBA1997; genus CAILUF01. The sequence goes on along the minus strand of JALREU010000008.1, from coordinate 22,675 downwards.
AGAAGAAATACCTGCCGGTTTAGTCTTTGGCACTATATTAGTTGCAACTGCATTATTTTTCAAAACCTCAGCTGCACCTTTTCATATGTGGGCACCAGATGTATATCAAGGGGCGCCAACTTCGGTTCTAGCTTTTTTTGCTACCGCCATAAAATTCACTGCAGTTTCAGCTTTAATTATTATTGCCAGCAAATTTGCTTGGGTGATTTTATCAAAAATAGTTATCTTGGTTGGATTATTATCAATCATCATCGGAAGCCTTGGGGCAATATTTCAAAAAAATATCAAACGACTTTTAGCTTTTAGCGGAATTAGTCATTTAGGGTTTATTTTTATTGGGGTTTCAAATTTTGATAAAAATTCTATTTCAATTGGAATCTTTTACTTGACGATTTACGCTCTAATTTCCATCGGAACTTTTAGTTTTTTAACTATAATTTCTGCAAAATCTGGCAATGAATCGGATCATGAAAATGATGTTATTTTTAATATTAACTCCCTTGGAGGTCTTTATAAAACTAACCCTACAATGGCTATGTGCCTAACCGCATTGCTGTTTTCAACTGCAGGCATTCCTCCGCTTGCTGGTTTTTTTGCCAAGTTTTTTATCTTAAAAAATGCTATTAATTTTGGCTTAATTTATATTGCAATCATTGCGGTGATTATTTCAACAATCTCAGCTTTTTATTACTTGAGAATTATCAAGATTATGTATTTTGATGAACCTGCCAATATAATTCAACTCGAAGATTATGGCAATACCCGCTTAATTATTGGAATTTCTGCCTTACTAAATATTGTCTTAATTATTTGGATTGAACCAATAATTAATATCATCAAAAGATTTATAGAATAATTAAATGGTAAAATTCGTTAAAAAAACTAACAAATCCCTTTTAGGAGAAATCGAAGTTGCTCCAGATAAATCAATATCCCATCGCTCCATAATTTTTGCATCTCTTGCCAATGGAGTCACTAAAATTCACAATCTACTCGAGGGAGAAGATGTATTAAACACCATCAATGCCATGAGATTAATGGGTGTTAAAATCAACAAAAAGACCGACCATTATGAGGTAATAGGTTCAGGAATTGCAGGATTATGCGAGCCAAGCGACATTATCGATATGGGAAATTCTGGAACTTCATCTCGATTACTTGCTGGCTTGGTTTGTCCATATAATTTTACCAGTTTTTTTACTGGAGATAACTCGCTTAGAAAAAGACCAATGGCTAGAGTCTTTGAACCAATCCGTCAATTTGGAGCACAAATTATTGCCAGACAAAATAACTTCATGCCTTTTGCTATAATTGGCAATGAAAACGCCCTTCCAATTGAATATGTCATGAAAATGGCATCAGCGCAAGTCAAAAGCTGTATATTACTTGCTTCACTTCGAGTTCGTGGTGTAACCACCATTTTTGAACCAGAAAAATGTCGCAACCACACCGAAATTATGATGAATTATCTCGGCTTAAAATTATCGCTTGAATCTTGGCAAAATGGCACCAAAATTTCTTATAGCGGTCTGCAAGAATTTGATGCTAAAGATTTCATTATTCCCAACGACATATCATCAGCTGCGTTCTTTATTGTTGCCGCCTTATTGGTTAAAGATTCAAAAATATTATTAAAAAATATTGGGGTCAACCCTTTAAGAACTGGCTTAATTACTACATTGCAAGAAATGGGTGGCAATATTGAGTTGCAAAATCTTCGTCAAGTTGGTGGAGAAATGGTTGCCGATATTGCAGTTGAATCGAGCAATTTAAATGCAGTTGAAGTCCCAAGCGAGCGTTCTGCATCAATGATTGACGAATTCCCAATTCTAGCAATTGCTTGCGCATCTGCCAAAGGCATCTCAAAATTAAATGGTCTAGCTGAATTAAAAGTTAAAGAAAGTAATCGTTTAAAAATGATTGCCGATAACCTAATCAACTGCGGTTTAGAAGTTAAAGTTGGCGATGATTATCTTGAGATTAAAGGGGGTTTTGCCATGCAAAAAAACCCAGTGCCAATTTCCACAGCTATGGATCATCGTATTGCTATGTCCTTTTCGATTATGGGTCTTTGCTTAGAAAATGGCATTATACTCGATGATGATGAAATCATTAAAACCAGCTTTCCAGAATTTGAAAAAATCCTATCAAGATTTTTATAATTTTTATTTTTTTCCTAAATCAAATTGCAAAGAAACTTCTTTCCAAGAATCATATTTTTCTTTTGGCAAATTTCGTAATGGACTACACAGTTCCAAAGCCCTCTTCACATTATCAATAATAATTTTGTAATCCTTAAAAGCTGGATTATTATATTTTTCAAAATCAACCGACTCATCTAAATCATTTTCAATATAGCCATCAATACTGATTTGAATTTTGATAACAATTTTGGTTTGACTCTCAAAGCCAGATTCTTCAAGAGCTCGCTTATAGCACATTTTAATTTGCGATTGAATATTTATAGTTTCCCTTGCACTTAAAGAAGAACCGAGCTCTTCATTGGTAATATTTTTTATGGCTTTTAAATTTAAAATATTTAATGAATTTTCTTCCTTAAGTTTTTCATTGCTAGTTGGCTTTGGCAGAGCATCCTCAGGAATTTTTGGTAAATCAACATTTTGGCTATCAAGAAATTTTTGCATATCATCTTTTACCACCTCTTCAACTTTTGGTTGATCAATTTTAATTTTATCATTGGATTTATTGATTAAAGGAGGATCAGAATTTTTTTTGGCAATTTTTGGAGTTTCTTTGATTTTTGGTTCGCGTTTATTTTCTACTTTTGGTTCATTATTTTTTCTAACAACCTCTTTGACTTCAGACTTCTTGGAAACAATCTCATTAATTGGCGGAATCCCTTTGCTGTTCAAAGCTTCGACGCTAATCATAACTTCACTTTCAGTTTCAATTTCAATTTTTTCTTTTTTTAAAAATGCAAAGTAAATTATTAAAAATAAAATTAAATGAATGAAAAATGAATATAATAAGTTTTTAATCATTTAGAAATTTCGGTTACCAATACCACCTTAGAAAAACCTGCTTGGCTAATTGTTTTAACCACCTCCATAACATTTCCGTAATCTAAATTTTTATCAGCACGAACAAAAATTTTTCTATCAAAATTATTTGCCGAAATTTCTCTTAATTTAGTTGGTAAAATCGAAAATTTAACAAGATCATCTTGAAGATAAATTGAACTATCGGCTTTGACAGATATTGTTATGGTTTGCATCTTGTCATTTTCGGGATTAACCGAACCTTGAGGTAAATTTACATCAACAGAGCTTGTTAACATCGGGGCTGCCACCATAAAAATAATCAATAAAACCAACAACACATCTACAAAAGGTGTTATATTAATATCACTAATCACCGCTCGGCGATTTTTATGTTTTTTTGGTGTGTTAAAACCCATTTTTTATTTATTCGTTATCAGAATTTTTTATAATAAATAATTTATCGGATATTTTACTTTGAAAATCAATATTTTTTAACTCAACATTGATAATTTGATCTAAATCGTTTTTAACCTGCATTTTTACAAATTCAAAAGGCTGGTTATTAAAAATTAAACTGAATTCTCCAGCATCTTTACGATTTTTTTTCATTACTGAAACCTTGATGTAATTAGCAGTTTTTTCAATATTAGTTATCTCAACATCTTTGCTGTTAAAAGCAATATTTGGTCGGGTTAAAAATGATGCCGGGGTAGTATTGGTACTGAGGCGAGAGACTTCATCTAATTCAATATCGTGATATGACAAGATGGCTCCATTAACTATAATTAGAATTTTTGGATCAGCTAAATATTCAATTCTCATTTTTCCAGCTGAATTTGGATTTCTGGATAAATAAAATTTTCCTTCGACAACTTCAGAATTGGAATCTTGCACAAATTTTGCCGATAAATTAGTAATTTTATTTAAAAAATTTTCAATTTTCTCTAAATCACTGGCGTATTTGGTAAGATATTTGGAATTATCGGCAAATGAATTATTGATGAATGAAAAAAAAACTATGCACCAAATTAGTGCATAGTTTTTTAAAGAAATTTTTAGTAAATTATTAAACATCTTTAGAGTAATAAACTTTTTCATTAAGACCGCCCTCGGTTTTATCAACAATAAGGGTGATAGCGCTATCTCCAGTAATATTGATTGTGGTTCTAACCATATCCAATACTCTGTCAACACCTAAAATTACGACGATACCCTCAACTGGAATACCAATTGATCCAAGCACCATGCTCATAAAAATTATTGAACCGCTTGGAATACCAGCAGCGCCGATTGAACCTAGGGTGCAAGTCAAGATTAACATCATATAATTACTCATAGTAAGGTCAATGCCAAAACCTTGAGCAAAAAATAATGCACATATTCCAAGATAAATGGCGGTTCCATCCATGTTGATACAAACACCAAGAGGCATCAAGAAGTTTGAGTTAGTTTTTGAAACTCCCAATCTTTCTTGCAATTGAGTCATAGCAGTTGGCAGGGTTGCTTTAGAACTACTAGTTGAAAATGCCAAAGATTGTGTAAAAAATATTTTACGATAAAATGGCATTGGCGAAACTCTTGCAAAGAAAGCAATTAAGAATCCAAAAATAATATATTGAACTAAGCACGCTGCCAAAACTGTAAATATTAATCTGGCAAGAGAACGAAGAATTTCAGGACCTTGATCGGCAATAGAGAAAGCCATATAACCAAAAACACCAAGTGGAGCCAATTTAATAATTACTTCAATGGTTCTAAAGAAGACTGCCGAGGCTGAATTAATGATTTCCTTGATTGGCTTAGCCTTATCTCCAACCATATTAATGACAATTCCAAGAAAAATAGTAAATACGATGATTTGTAAATATTTATCGTCAGCCATTGCCTTAATTGGATTGGTTGGGATTAAATCAATTAAAAAATCCTTAGCGGTTTTGTTGGTTTTGGCAACGGTTAATGTATCTTCAAAAGCTTTTTTATTATCAGTTTCTGATTGCTTAATAAGGTCCTGCATATTTACACCCTCACCTGGTTTCATGACGTGTCCAGCGGTAATGCCAATTAAAACCGCAAAGACCGCAGTTAAAATATATGCACTAAATCCTTTGACGCCAACACGGGTGAAATTTCCTTCTCCACTAATTGAAGTAATACCAGAAAGTAAGGCAAAAAATATGAGTGGAACAATTACCATTTTGATTAAATTCATAAAAATTGTTCCAAAGATTTTTAATTCTTTGGCAACTTCTTTTTCAAGAGTAATTCCGGCGATAACACCGAGTGCTAAACCAATCAGCACTTGCTTCCATAATTTCATATTGTAAGTAAATTTAGGTTAGTAAACATATTTGGATATTAATCAATGCTAATAACATCTTTTGTCTAAGATCAATTAAACAATCTATATAAGTTTTAATCAACAAACGATTAAATATCGCAAAAATCATTTTTATAAACTTAACTAATTTCAAAATTTAATTTTAAATTTAATTATCTTCAAACATAATCGATTTTTTTTTAATGTCAAAAATTTTTTTTCAAACATTCATTTTGCCATTTTTAAATATTTAATATTAATATTTTTTAAATTTTAATTTGACTTACAATTTTTTTTTTATAAATTTTCTAGTCTTGTAAAAATTCCAACTACACAAATATAAGTATGAAAATAATTAGAAACAAAATTATTACATTATCTTCTTTATTGATAGCAACCTTTACCTTTTCTAATCAAGCCTTTAGCGGTACTAAATATACCAATATTGGAACTGGAGCTATTACAGGGGTATATTATCCTGCTGGCGGTGCAATTTGTAGATTATTAAATCGCGGAAGAAATGAACATGGCATCAGATGCTCTGTTGAATCAACTGGCGGATCAGTCTCAAATTTAAATGCAATTCGCAATTCTGGAATTGAATTTGGTATCGTTCAATCAGATTGGCAATATAATGCTTATAATGGTTCAGGTTTTTTTGCTGACCAAAGCCCATTTAAAGATTTAAGATCGGTATTTTCATTATATACCGAAACTTTCACCATCGCAGTTCTAGAAAAATCTGGAATTAAAACTCTTGATGATATCGTTGGCAAAAAAGTTAACTTTGGACCTCTAGGTTCTGGTATGTATGCAACTATGGAAGTTTTAATGGGCGTCAAAGGTTGGAAAAAAGACACCTTTTCTTCAATTACCTATTTACAACCATCAGAGCAACCAAGCGCTTTATGCGATGAAAAAATTGATGTAATGATTTATGCAGCTGGAAACCCAAATGGTGTTTTACAAGAAGCAAGTCAAACTTGTAAAATTAAGTTAATTACTATCGATGACAAAACTATCGACAAATTAATTGAACTTAATCCATTTTATGTCAAAGCTGTTGTTCCTGGTGGAATGTATGCAAATAATCAACAAAATATTACCACCTTTGGTGTTAAAGCTAGCCTTGTTACTTCGGCAAAAATTTCTAATGATGTAGTATATCAAATTACTAAAGCTGTGTTTGAAAATTTTGATAATTTCAAAACTCTTCATCCAGTATTTTCATCTCTTAAAAAAGATGAAATGGTTAATCAAGGAAATTCATCGCCAATTCATGATGGCGCTTTAAAATATTATAAAGAAGCAAAATTAGTTAAATAAAATGACTTTGCTCACCACCAAAATCCTTAGACTGATTGCCCTAGTTTTTATTACATCTTGCACATCCTATAAACCAATTTTTGACCAAAATAATAAATTTATTTCGGTTGGCAAAGAAAAAGCCAATCGAGATTTTTTGGAATGCAAAAGAAAAGCCGATATTTATCTTGAAGATTACAAAGCACAAAGAGCTTGGAACGAATCTCGAAGAAATCTAGTTAAGGGCGGAATTGTTGGCGGAGTTTTTGGTTTTTTAACGGGAAAAAATCTTAAATACACCCTAACGGGAGCATCAGTTGGAGCTTTGATGGGAGGTATTTACGGCGGTCTTTCAGTTATGGGTGAAGACAAGGTTAATCCTGATCAAATCAAAAAAAATTACATTACAAATTGTTTAAATAATCAACAATATCAAATTTTAGGATGGTATTAATGGCAAATATAATTAAATATCGTGGAGTAACTCCACAAATTGACCCTTCGGTTTTTATCGCTAATAACGCCACAATTACAGGTGATGTAAAAATTGCAAAAAACTCCAGCATTTGGTATAATTGCGTTTTGCGTGGCGATGTAACAAAAATTACTATTGGTGAAAATTCCAATATTCAAGATAATTGCATCATTCATGGCACACGTCCAAATCATGCACAAAACAAGACTGGTGCCGAAGGTGCTCCAGTTATCATCGGAAATGGCGTAACCGTCGGACATAGCGCCATAATTCATGCTTGCACTATTGCTGATTATGCTTTTGTTGGAATGGGGTCAATTGTGATGGATTTGGCACATATCGAATCTTATGGTATGCTTGGCGCTGGCGGAGTTTTAACCCCAAAAAAAATTATTAAATCTGGAGAGATTTGGGCCGGCAATCCTGCTAAATTTTTGAGAATGATGACTAAAGTTGAAATAGATTATATCAAAATTTCAAGTGAAAATTATATGGAGCTTGCCAATGAATATAAATAAATTTAACAAGAAAATTTTTTATTTTTATGATTTTTTTATAAAAAATTCTGTTAAAATTTTTTTTACTCCCGCCTTTATTTTTTTCATTTCTATTTTTTTGTCTCTTGGGGTTTTAGTTTATTGCGAATTATTTTATGAATTTAGCGAAATTGCCAAAGAAAGATTAGTAAACGAAATTTATTTAAGCCTAATCCTAACTCCCGCATTATTTTGGCTTTCGACCTATATTCACAAAAAATACGCCTATAATCCATATGGGGCGGGTCTAGACAGCGTAACATTTTCACTTAAAAAATTACAAAAAAAACCCAATGACTATAATAAAGTTTCAAATTTTATTGGTCTAAAAGTAGCCATTGCAATTATTTTTAGCTCATTATTATCTACCTATGCTGGCGGTTCGCTTGGAAGGGAAGCGCCATCGATTGTAATTTCAGTTTGCGTGGTTTTTTCTCTAGCCTATTATTTGAAAAAATATTTACTAAATTTTGAATTAGAAACATGGATTTACATGGGCTATGCCATTGGAATTAGCATTGCTTTTAATGCACCTTTTAGCGGATTAATTTATATCATTGAGAAGGTTATAAAAAATAAATCTAAATATTATTTTAAAGCTTTATTGCTATCTTGTATCGCCTTAACTATATTATCGGCGTTGATGGTTAATCATGGACCAATTTATTTTATTAATAATTTTTACGGCTTACAAAATAATGATTTTTACCATTATTTGTTAATAACAATTTATTGCACCACCCTCGCCTATTTATTGCTAAAAATCACCAAATTTTTCTATCTAAAATTTATTGTTTTAAATGGAATAAAATGGCATTTTATTCCAATTATTTTTGGTTTAATTGTCGCTTTAATTGGAATAAATTTTGGAATTTATTCGATTGGTGGCGGAATTAGATCGGTAAATGATGCCTTACAAAATAACGACATAATTCATGGTCAACAGCAATTAATTGGTAGATATTTATCAACTATTTTCACTTATATATCTGGTAATGCCGGAGGTTTGGTTGCTCCATCAATTGCCCTTGGAAATTTGGTTGGGGCAGTATATAGCTCATTTTTTGAAATTGCCAATTTTAAAACTATGATGCTAATTGGAATGGTCGCGTTTTTATCTCCCGTCCTTGGAACTCCGATAACTTCTGCTTTAGTAATTATTGAATCAACAGAAATTGGTGTAGAAAATATTTTTATGCTTATCACCATTTCAATGATATCTTTTTTAACTGTTTATATTCTTCAAAAAATAGGATCATTTATTCGTGCAAAAATTTTTAAACCAAACACAAATTAAACAAATTTTTAATATAATTGAAAAATGCGGCAATATTGCTAGAGATAATTTTCATAACAAAAATTTTGAAGTTTTTGTTAAAGAAGACGGTTCAAAAGTCACCTCAACTGACTTAAAAATTAGCGATATAATTAGCAAAGAGCTTGCTGAAATTTTTCCACATATACCAATTATTTGTGAAGAAAAAAAATTACGAAATGCCGATAAAATATTTTTCTTAATAGACCCAATTGATGGCACCTCATCTTTTATCAAAGGCAATGAAGAATTTTGCATAAATATTGCTTTAATCGTTGATAAATCGCCTGTTTTTGGTATAATTTATGCCCCTATTTTTGAAAATTCTAAATTTATTTTTAACAATGGTCATGAAGTTTTTGTTGGACAAAATAATGACTTTGAAAAAATTTTACCCATTAATTCATTTCGTCAAAAAATTAACAACTCACTAAAAATTATTACCAGCCCCAGAACTAAGTTGGATTTTATCAATAATTTCTGCGCGCAGCATTTTTCTTTGGCAAAAATTCATCAAGTCGAAAATTTATCCTCGGCTCTAAAATTTTTTAGAATTATCGAAGGCAATTATAACCTTTATATTCACCCAAGGCGTTCAATGGAATGGGACACGGCTTCAGGACAGGCTATTGTTTGCGCTCTTGGTTATGAAGTAAAAAATTTTGAAACTATCAATGAAAAAATAATTATTGGCACCGAATTAAAATATCAAAAAAATAATTTTGAAAATTCAGGATTTATTATTTTTTAATATTAATTTTAAATTTGAAATTGATATTTTAATTATTAAAATTATTTTAGCTCAAAACAATTAAATATCGATTAAACTCTAAAACGGCAAAAAAATATGGCAAAAAAATTTACTCTAGCCTGTAATAATAATGGTCAAATTACTAATGTTGATTTTTTAGTTGGAAATCCAAGCGAATCCTCGCATCCAATTGGTTTTCAAATGAAATTTTTATCGAGCAAGGGAGTTACCGTTCCTGATGAGGTCGTTACCGCCCTGAACAATCTCCACGACATCGCCAAAAAAAATCATATTGAGTTTGATGAATTATTAGATTATGTAAGCGACCAACTTCAAACTCCAGATCTAGTAAAGGATGCCATTTCAAAATCCAAACAATTTAGTGAAAATAATAATTAATTAACAATGAAAAATAAAAAAATTGCAGTTTTATGTGGAGGCTGGAACTCGGAAAGCGAGGTTTCAATGTACTCTGGAAGCGGTGTCTTTGATGCTTTAATAAATCTTGGATATGATGCTGTGAAAATTAATTTTACCAGAAATATTTACCAAGATTTAATGACACATAAGGTTGATTTAGTGTTTAATGCTCTTCATGGCAAATTCGGTGAAGACGGCAAAATTCAGGGTCTACTCGACATATTAAATATTCCTTACACTCATTCTGGACTTTTAGCTTCAGCGATTTGTATGGATAAGGTTTTAACCAGAAAAATTTGCTCTCAAAGCAATATTTTATCACCAAAATATGAAATTCTTTATCAAAATGAACAACAAGATAATTTAGAAAAGATTCAACAATTTGAAAAACCATTTGTGATAAAACCTATAAGCGAAGGCTCCAGTGTTGGTGTAGAAGTGATTATGCCCAATCATAAATTCAATATTTCTGATTATAATTGGCAATATGGCAATGAGTTAATTTTAGAAAAATATATTGCAGGTCAAGAAATTCATGTCGGTATAATGAATGGCAAGGCACTTGGCGCAATTGAGGTTCGTCCTCATGGTTTATTTTATGATTATAATTGCAAATATACTCGAGGCATGACCGATTATATTATGCCAGCGGAAATTTCAGAAGAAAAATATGAAGAAGTTTTAAAATTAGCAGAAATATGCTATGAAGCAGTAGGTTGCAGAGGCGTTGCCCGAGTTGATTTTATTTTAAATAACAAAAAAATCGAAGATTTTGAAACCGATAATCAATTTTATCTACTTGAAGTTAATACCCATCCCGGCTTTACTCCCACTTCACTTTTACCAAAAATCGCAAAATATGTTGGTATAAGTTTTGAAGAAATTGTTGAATTCTTAATTAACAATGCCAAATGTGGATAAAAAAACTCGATAGCAACATTAAGGATTTTATTCTAACAAACTATTTTTCCAAAAAGATAAAGTTTTATTACAAAAATTTTTGTCAAAATTTTTTAGGAAAAATCAGTATTACCATTCTAATAATCTTGGCGGTTTTATTTACTCTAATCAATGTTTTTAAACCAAAAATTATCGATGAAATAAAACATATTTTTTTCAATAAATTCATTAATAATTTACAACTAAATAACTTTAATTTTTCCGTTGTAAATATAACTGGTATAGAAAGAGTAAAAAAACAAGAAATTATCGATATAATTAAAAATTTTGATGATGGAAAAAATTTTATGATTAACAAAAATTTGAGCGATTCTCAAGCCATTCCCCTTGCTCAAAATCTTATTGACGAAATAAAATCGAAAATATTGTGGATTGATAAAATCACCATCAAAAGAATTATGCCCGACATCATAAATATTCAAGTTATTGAATATAAGCCATTTGCAATTTGGCTGGATAATGACAAAAAATTTATTATCGATAAAGATGGAAACCCAGTGCCTTTTTTAGAAGAATATGAGACCAGCGAAGAATTTAAAAATATGATTATTTTGTCTGGAAAAAACGCCAATAAAAATGTTAAATCTTTATTTAATATTTTATCAATCGATGCCGAACTTAGTAAAGAAATTTATTCTGCAAATTGGGTTGGAAATCGGCGCTGGGATATAAGATTTTTTGACGGCTTATTAGTTAAATTACCCGAAGATAATATTGCCGAAGCTTGGGAAAATTTATTAAAATTACATGAATTATCCAATATTGATAAATCAATAAAATCAATTGATTTAAGGGTTGCTGGCAAAATTTATATTCAATATATAAATAAAAAGCCAAATGAAATTGATACCATAAAATCTTAATTTGAAAAAAAATTTATAAAAATAGTATTTTTTTTAAAATTATAAATTATTGTTGTTAAGTAATTTATTTATTTCAAAGTAATGTCCAAAATATACAAGAATCGCAAAACACTAGCCTGCCTTGATATTGGCTCATCAAAAATATTATGCATCATTGCAAATATTGGCAATGATGGCATTGAAATTTTAGGATATGGGCACAAAGAATCTCGAGGCATTAATTTTGGGGCAATTTCCGATATAAAATTGGCTCAAAAATCTATTTTAAATGCGGTCGCCGAAGCAGAAAGAATGGCGGGTCTTAATGTTAATAAAATTTTAATTGCCATTTCTGGTTCACAAATTTTATCAAATCGCAAAAGTATTTCTGACAAAATTTCTAAAAATATTGTTCGTGAGCTAGACATCAATAATTTAGTTAATAAAATTCGATTGGATTTCATAAAAAATAATCGTGAATTAATCCATATAATTCCACTAAATTACAAAATTGACGACTCACCTATAATATCTAATCCAAGGCAAATGATGGGCGAAAAATTATTTTGCAAATTTCATTTAGCTAGCGTCTCCAAAACTGTTATCACCAATATTGAAAATTGCATTGAAAAATGTCAATTATCAATTGATGATTATATTGCTGAACCTTATGCATCGGGCTTTGCTGTCCTTAACGAAAATGAATTGAATTTGGGTTCTTTACTTATTGATATTGGCGCCCACACCTCTTCATTTTGTGTTTATTATGAAGGTAAAATTTATCATATTAATCACATTCCAATTGGTGGAGCCAATATTACCAAGGACATTGCTACAGTTTTAGGAATTAAATTTGAAATTGCTGAAAAAATTAAAAATTTAAATAATAGTCTTATCATTTCACCAATTGAAGAAAAAGAGTTAATTAAATTTAAATCCATCGATAATAATGAAGAATCTTTTATCTCAAGAATTTCTCGCGAAGATTTAAAGAACATAATCGAATCAAGGCTTGCCGAAATTTTTGAAAATATTAAAGTCTCACTTGAAAAACAAAATATTCCATTGCAAATGATGTCATCAATTGTCTTAACAGGTGGCGCTGCATCAACCATCGGTATCGACAAACTAGCCAGCGAAATATTTGCAAAAAATGTCAGAGTAGGATATCCAACCAAATTTAATTTAGCTCCAAGCGAACTTTTAAACACCTCAAGTACCTGCGCCCTTGGAATGCTGGTTCACTTAAGAGAACAACTCTTGACGAATAAATTCAAAGATGGCTTTGAAACTCGCAATAATTTGTTTAAAAAATTTTTAGACAAATTTGTTAATGTGTAAAGCAATTTATTATTTTACCTACCAGCCTCAAAATATTTAAGACTCGAATGAAGCGATGGATTTGATAGACAATGTTTTTCTTTATATTCATTAATCTTTTTTAAAAAATTCTTATTAAGCTCTTCTTTCTCTTGAGAATTTTGACCATGATGCAAAATAAATTCTTCAAATTTTTTAATATCAGTTAAACCCACAGAATTAGAGTGTTTGTCGACAATTATTCCAAATAAATCAATGTTATTTTTTTCATAAATCTTTTTTAAAATATTTTCACTTAGTTTGATGCCATTTTGCAATAAATCCAAAAAGACTTCTTGGTCATAATTTAAAGATGCGTCTAAATATTTTCATGGTCAAAGGAATTAAATTTGGATAAAATCTTACCCTTAAAATCCGGCAACATTCCTCTGCGAACCATATCAATATTTTATTCATCTTTAGATTCAGTAAAATCCATATGAAATTTGTAAATTTGTAAAATATGCTGAGATAAAATTTCTAATATATTTTTTCGATAAATATCTGATTCATGCTCAGATAATTTGCCAGAATCTTTTAAACCAGAATCAATTTCAAAAAATAGGTGAAATCTAGTAAAAAAATCGTAAAAATATAACATCATATTAAATTTCTTTTCCATTTTTTCAAATTCCTCATCTTCAAAACTTATATTTTGGCTAGCAAATATCTTATAATTTAAAGGATTAAATGATGAAAAAAATTAGTTGAAGGTTGTGATTCACTTTCCTGCGGTTTAATAAAATTTACTAAATTTGATTTGATTATTTTTTGTAAACTTTTTCATCAAGATCGTGAATTAAATCCATAAATTTTGAAACTAAAAAATGAGCACTGATTGATTCTTCTCTAAAGCCATTTCCATCAGTATTTGGTTTTTTTACAGCTGAGGTTATGAGATGTTTTTCTAAATTAAATGTATTAGCCCCTAAAAATATCCCTCTTTTATCCTTTAATAGATCTTCAATAGTCGCAAAATCACTTTGAAATAAATTACTTATATCCAGAGAATCTTTTTTTGAGAAGTTTTTACAACTCTTGTTTTAGCAGGCATAAAAAATTTATAAATTAAAATTATTTATAAATTTATTATTATATTTTTTAACATCAAGAAATAAATAATAAATGTTAATTATTTTGAATTGTCTTTGCGATCAGTAGCGTCTGGTGTAATATTATTATTTAAGGCGCGACGCACTATTAAATGACAAATAATATTACATATAACTATGTTTAAAATAGTTATGGCAATAATTTTAAGAGTAATGGCAATGGTTATATTTTCAAATTCAATAACAAATATTATAATTGGAAATATGTATAAGTTAAAAATCATCACTAAATGATTGGCGGTAAAAACATCTTTTGCCCTTATTAAAGCAATATTAAACACCATGATAATAAAAGATATCAAAATGGTAATTATAGTTAAAAAAATATAACTCATATTTTTTTCTTATTTAGCAATAAATATAAAATAGCGACTAATTTGAGTAGCAATAAAATAATTACAATATCAAAAATATTCTCAAATTCCAGACGAGAAATGCCAATAAATAAAACGATAAATTGAGTAAAAATTAAATAAAAACAAAGTATTCTTTCGTAAGAATTGGTGCTGTTGAAAAATTTAATTATGGTTACAAACATTGAGATTGCTATAACCGAATTAATTAGGATATAAAAATTCATTAATAAATTCCCGATGGTTGATTTTCCTCGCCAGTTGGTGGTGTTGAAGGTTTTTGCGAGTCTAAATCTGGATCAGCATTATCAGGTTTTTCGTCTTTTAATTCTTGTTCCTCAGTTATTTCGTCATTTATTTTCAATGCCTCAAAAAATATTTGAGATTTTGGAGTGGAAGGAGTTGGATATTTACCAGTAAATTTATCAATTTTAACTAATTTTACAGAATTTGGCACTCTAAAAGGAATAGAAGGTTTATCCTTTAAAGCATCTCGCATAAAATCAATAAAAATTGGCATGGCAACCGAAGCTCCAGTTTCGTCCTTGCCAAGAGATTGCGGATTGTCATAACCCACATAGACAGCCATTACCAAATCTGGAGAAAATCCAACAAACCAAGAATCGTAGGAGTTATTGGTGGTTCCAGTTTTTCCAGCCACAATTTTTCCGATAGACTTGGCTTTAGTTGCGGTTCCACGATCAACAACGCCTTGGAGCATTGAAGTAATTTGATAAGCAGTTGCGGAGTCAGTAACTAAATCTCGATTATCCTCTAAAGACGGCATTGCCAAATTATTAGCAGAACGCTCAACAAACTCGTTAATATTGTTAATATAGCAATTTTTACAATTCCTTTTATCTCTTTTATAAATTGTTTTTCCTTCGCGGTCTTGAATTTTTTCAATCATCGATGGATTAATTTTTTTACCACCATTTACCATCATAGCATATGCAGTAGCAAGTCTCAAAACTGAAGTTTCTGTAGAGCCAAGAACTAAAGAATATATTTCTTTTGGATTATCATTGACGCCAAATCTTTTAACCACATCCACCACCTTCTCAAGACCGACTTGATCAGCCATTCTAACTGTGGTAACATTTCGTGATTGCTCCAAACCAGTTCTTAAAGTAGTAAGTCCATAGAAATCGCCAGAATAATTCATTGGCTGATAAGGTGGAAGACCAATTCCTTGATTCAATGAAATTTCTTCATCCATTATAACTGTTGCAGGCGTTAAACCATTTTCAAGTGCAGCTATATATCCAAAAGTTTTCATGGTCGATCCCGGTTGTCTTTGTGCTTGAATGGCTCGATTAAATTGATTTGGCAAATCAATATAACCACCCGACATCGCCAAGACTCTTCCTGTATGCGGATCAATTGCCACAAATCCACCATTCACATCGGGGATTTGTCTTAAATTAAAGATTCCCTCCTTAGGAGTTTTTTCAACCAAAATAACATCACCAACATTTAAAACATCATTGATTTTTTTAATCGCAGGACCACGAGCATCAACATTAATAAATTTTCTTGCCCACTTAATTGACGATAACTCAATTGAGCCCAAAACTCCATTTTCAAGACCAATTGAGGCCAAATCCTTGGTGGTAGAGAGTATAACCGCTTTTGACCAAGAATCTTTGTATAGTTTTTTAACATCAAATTTTTCTAGAATTTCTTGCCAATTATTATTGGTATCCAACTGTCCCAAAGCACCCCTATAGCCATGCTTACGATCATATTCTTCGATACCTTTTTCAAATGCAATAATTCCAATATTTTGTAATTTTGGATCAAGCGTTGTTCTAACCACAATGCCATTTTCAAACACATTGTCAGAGCCATATAAATTTGTTAATTCCTTTTTAACAGCGTCAGAAAAGAAACTGGCTCGAATTATATCTTCATCAACTTTGGTTTTAAGAGTTATCGGCAATTCCATGGCAATATTACCAACTTTTTCTTCAATAAAATTTTCGGCAATCATGCGTTCAATAACCCAATTTCTGCGCTCTTTTGCCTTTTCCATATTTTTTCTTGGATCAAGTTTCGATGGCGCCTTAGGCAAGGTAGCCAACAATGCGACCTCTTCTAGAGTCAATTCATCAATTGATTTATCAAAATAAACTTGCGATGCGGCAGCAACTCCATAAGCTCCTGACCCAAGATATATTTGGTTTAAATATAGTTCCAAAATTTTTTCTTTAGGAAAGGTTTTTGACATTCTGTAAGCCAAAATTGCCTCTTTAATTTTGCGCTGAAATGTTCTTTCCCTTGTGAGTAAAAAGTTTTTAACAACTTGCTGAGTAATGGTAGATGCTCCACCCATAGAGCCTTCACCGCTAATAGCTCCAAAGGTGTTGGTGATGGAAGTTCTAAAAATAGCAAATAAATCCACTCCCGAATGTTTGTAAAAATTAGCATCTTCGGCCGCTAGAAAAGCATTGATAAGATTTTTTGGGATATTTTCAATCGGAACAAAAACTCTTTTTTCCTTAGAGAATTCGCTAATTAAGGAACCATCGGAAGCATATAACCTTGTGGTTATCATTGGATTGTAATTTTTTAAAAGCTCATAATCTGGCAAGTTTTCGCTAAATTGTTTAAAAACAATAAAGGCAAAACTAACGCAAAGAACTCCTGCAAAAATTAAACCTGCAAATAAAATGCTGATGGTTTTTTTCATATGTAAATATTAAAATCTAAGAATTAAAATCTAAGATATAATTGTTAAAATTGTAAAATAATTTTTACTTAAATAATGATATTTTATAAAAAAATTCTTGCAACAAGAAATAATTTTAAATTTTTTTAGAATTATCATTTTCAAGCGAAGCCTCATTAATCAATTCTTGCTGAGCCTGCAATGGATTTTGCCTTTCCCTCATAAACTCCCTATAATCACTCATATAATCACTTGGATTATTCGCGGGATTTTTAGACAAATTTTGGTCTTGATTTTGCTCCATATTATTTTCAATTACACTAGTTTCTTTTCCCAATTCTTTACTCTTTTCGACAAATAATTGTAAGGTTGGTGCCGTTATAACTGGTGATATTTTTGAAATTTGGTCAAAGCTACATAATTTTGTTGCCTGATTAAATAAATCAATCGACTCATTATCAATTTTACCAGATTTAACCGCCAATTCAAGCTTATGTATTAAATCATACATTGCTGGCGAAATATCGCTTGGAGAGCCAGCTTGATTTACAGAGTTGTTAAAATATAAGAAATTATTATTTGAGTCATCAACGCTTTTATTGGAAATTGGAATTGATAAAAAAGTGTCCTCTGTTTCTTTTCCCTCTAATACCGCTTTTTTTTCATTCATAAACTCATCTTTAATTTTTTGATCAGGTGTTTTTTTGGAAAATATACTCATGATTTTAATTATTATAATTGTTAAAATAATTATCAATTGCGGTAGATAAAGTTTGAGCGACATGGCGACGATAAGCGGTACTATTTAGCATTTTCTCTTCTCTTTTATTAGATAAATAGCCAAGCTCAATCAATACCGAAGCCATATCAGGCGCAGTAAGAACCATAAATCCAGCAAAGCGATGGCTATTTTGCAAAATTTCTATTTCGGCTTTTTTAACTTCACGAATAATATATTTTGCCAATCGAGCTGAGCTATTTTTAGATTCTCTTTGCGCCAAATCAATTAATGTCTTAGTGATTTCTTTACTGGCGCCAGAAAAATCGATTCCATTAATAATATCGGCTTGGTTTTCTTTTTGCGCCAAAAGCTCCGCTTGCTTATCCGAAGAATTTTCCGACAAAGTATAAATCGAAAAACCCGAAACATTTGGGTCAGAAATTGAATTGGCGTGAAGCGAAATAAAAAGATCAGCTTTTTTTCTGCGAGATTTAGCAACTCTTTTATCCAGCGGAATAAAAAAATCTTCATCTCGGGTCAAATAGACCTTATATTTTTTTTCATTCATAAGGTTTTTTGCTAGCTCTTTGGCATAAGAAAGTGTTATATTTTTTTCTTTAGTTCTGGCATAATTACCAATAGTTCCGGGGTCTTTTCCACCATGACCTGCATCAATTATAATTACAGGTTTTCTTTTGGTTGATGCGCTTGGCGAAGATAAAACCGCGGTGGGTTTATTAACATTTTCATCAATTTTATTTATATCGATTTTGTTTTTATTGCGAATTTTATATTTTACCACCGAATGTTCGTTTTTTTTGACAATTAAATCATTTTGATTAATAGCTTCCATCTTATTTATAGCAACAATTTTATTTACCACTGATTTTGTATTTAGGTTTTGATTTGGAATTTCAAGTTTTTTTTCAATAGCTGGCTTTGAAGCCTCGGGAGTTTTTTCAACAATTTTTTCAGGAGTTTTAGGAGGATTTTTTGGAGCAATTTTACATTGCAAAATGAATTTTTTATAATCAAATCCGCTTTTTTCAATGACAAATTTTTCAGTCATATAAAAAATTATAAATATTGAATTATTTTTAGCTTCAAGCTCAATTTTATTGACAAAATCTGGAATTTTCTTTGGATTTTTATAATTTTTTTGGTCAGCATTTTGAATTTCAATAACTATGCGATCAGGCTTGGACAATGTAAATATTTTATACTCCCCAACCCCTGATAACTCTAGCTCAATTTCATTATTTGACGAAAAAAACAAATTTTTTATACTAACAGCTTCGGAATTTTCTGTATTAGTTTTAGCATATAAGAAATTTTGAAAAACCAAAAATGACATTAGCCAAAGCCAAGATAAAAATTTCATTATTAATTTTGATTTATTCTTTGAATTTAGCATTAGTTTTTTTAGCAATATTTTTAAGCTAATATTTAAATAATAACAATCTAAAAGTAAATTTTTATTTGAAAATTTCAAATTATTACTTAATTTTACAATAAATTACAATTTACATAAATAATTAAAAAAAATATAATTCCTGCAATAATTAACTTTTTTATTAAATTTATGTGTGGAATTATCGGAGTTATTGGCTCAAGCAACGCTAAAGATATCATTTTATCTGGCTTAAAAAAACTTGAATATCGTGGATATGACTCTTCTGGAATTGCTTTCTACGAAGAAAAGAAATTTACCATTTTAAAAGAAGAAGGGAAAATTGTTAAATTAGAAAACTCCCTTAAAAAACGCCCCATCAATAGTTCAATGGCAATTGGTCACACTCGTTGGGCTACTCACGGGGTTCCAAGTAAAGAAAATGCCCACCCCCACGCCTCATCAAAAGTAGTCGTTGTTCACAATGGTATCATTGAAAATTATCAAGATTTGAAAAATGATTTAACTAAAGATGGCGTAAAGTTCATAAGTCAAACCGATACCGAAGTTTTACCCCATTTAATTGAAAAAAATTACCTACAACATAATGATATTTTAAAAGCCTTAATTGCTACCAGCAAAGAGCTTACAGGAACTTTTGCCATTGCTACCATGTTTAAAGATCATGACGATGTCATTGCGGTTGCCAAAAAAGGTTCGCCAATAGTTATTGGCATTGGTGATAACGAAAATTATATCGCTTCAGATTTTTATGGACTTGCCGATATTACCAATCAAATTATTTTTCTTGATGACAATGAATTTGCCTTAATATTTAAAAACCAAATTCAAATTTTTGATGCAAATGGCAATGAAGTAAAAAAAATTGCGAAAATTATCGAAACCCAAAAAAATCGTATCAGCAAAAATGGTTACGATCATTTTATGCTTAAAGAGATACATGAACAGCCTTTAGTTCTTGAAGAGACTATTCAAACCTATCTTGACTTAGCAAATAACAAAATTAATTTACCAAATTTTAATTTTGATTTAAATAAAATTAATAAAATTACCATTATTGCTTGCGGAACTTCGTATTTTGCCGGGATGATTGCCAAATATTTAATAGAGCAAATTACGGGCGTTGAAGTTGAAGTTGATATTGCCTCAGAATATCGTTATCGCAACACTCCTTTTCGTGACGATAACTTGATGATTTTTGTATCACAATCAGGAGAAACTGCGGATACCTTAGCTTCATTAAAATATGCCAAAGCCCATAATCAAAAAATATTATCAATTGTAAATGTAGCTCATAGCTCGATGGCTCAGTTATCTGACGCTGTTATTAGAACTTTAGCTGGTCCGGAAATCGGAGTGGCTTCAACCAAAGCCTATACTGCTCAAATTGCAGTCTTAGCAATTTTTACCATTTATTTAGCAAGATTAAAAAATCGAATTGATGATCATAAACAATCTCTATATTTACAAGAAATCGCCAGAGCTTCTTCAAAAATGAATCAAATGTTTGACGATAATGAAATTCGCAATATCAAAAAAATCGCTTCCAAACTTACCAACACCAAACAGCTTTTATATATTGGTCGCTCAATTTCTTTTGTTACCGCTTTAGAATCAGCCTTAAAATTCCGTGAACTAACCTATATTAATGCTCAAGGTATTTCAGCTGGCGAACTTAAACATGGCACCATTGCCGTAATCGATAAAAAAATGCCAGTCATCGTAATTGGTGTTCGCAACAAAGATAACGATATTTTCGATAAAACTATCTCTAATGCTCAAGAGGTCAATGCTAGAGGCGGGAAAATTATTTTTGTAAGCGACAAAAAGGGGATAAATATTTTTGGAAAATTGGCGAAATATAAAATTGAAATTCCTGAAATATCTGGATCAATTCAAGAAGCATTGTTGCCGATTATTCCGTTGCAATTATTGTCATATTATGTCGCTTATTTCAAAGGCAATGATGTTGATCAGCCTAGGAATTTGGCTAAGTCGGTGACGGTTGAATAACCAAAAATTTTTATTTTTAAAATTGATAAATATTTAAACCAAGGATTTTTTAATTATAACATATTTGGTAAAACTTTAAAATTGAAATGGCATTATACCAATTTCCATCTTTAAAAAAATTATAACAAATATTTTTGAGATAAAAATTTTTAAAAAAATAAAGCTATATATCATATCTGCCGAGGATGCTTCTGCTGATGAGGCTGAGGATTATCCCAAAATCTTCTTCGGCGTTTTGTATTAGGAGCTTCTTTGACATTTTTATTAGTAAAATGTACCCATCCCTTTGGGGTGGTGGTTATAGCTGGTAGTTTCATATTACTATCAGTATTTTTCATCTTTTTTTTGGTAGCGGGAGTCGTCTCGTTATTATTTATAACTCGTGGTACAATTGGATTATCTGGTTCTTTATTGATTTCAGGCAATTGATTAGAAGTTGGGGTGTTATCAAGTCCATTAGCTCTAGATATAAATTTAAATAATCGAACCCACACATCTTGAAATTTTGGCGCATGGTATTGGAAATTTTGAGAATTTGGCTCAGATTCCTTTGAATTTTCTTTTCCTTGGCTTTGTTTTCTAGACTCCAATGGTCTGGGTGGATTTATAGAAGGAGGGCAATCTCTAGAAGCTGCCAAATCTGCAGCTTTCTTTTCTGCAACCCCCAAATGTCCAGCTCCCGATTGTACAATTGCCCCAATAAAATTACTTACATCAAAAAAATTTGTTTTATTTGCATTTGCTTCGGCTTCTTCTTTTGCCCTTGCTTTGGCTTCTCTTGCTGTTTCTACTTGGCTTTTATTTATATGCTCCAATCGTCCGGATAGATTTATAGAAGGAGGGCAATCTCCATTCGCATACCGCATTTCAGGATTCTGATTAACTATTTGTTGTGCGATTTGTCTAGCCTTATATGCAGCATATTTCGCCTTTTGTTCAGCATCATTCGCCCTTTGTACAGCTTCTCCTACTTCCTTTTCTCTTCTTGCCAAATCTTTATCTACATGTTCTCTTGCCCTTACTTTGGCTTCTCTTGTTGTTTCTACTTGGCTTTGTTTTCTAGACTCCAATGGTCTGGGTGGATTTATAGAAGGAGGGCAATCTCTAGAAGC
>JALREU010000089.1 GCA_023256705.1 Rickettsiales bacterium | reverse complement strand
TCGGTAATGTTTTTATTGGGGTTGGTAATTCACAAAATCAAGAGGTTTTGGAATTTAATTTTACTGGCAATCGCCAAAAAATCCGTAATTTATCAATTGAAAATGCCTTAGAAATTTTACAAAATTTTATAACAAAATATTATTAAATGATTATTTTAGGAATTGAAACATCTTGCGATGAAAGCGCCGTTGCCATTATCGATGAAAATAAAAATATTTTAGCAAATGTAATTTATTCGCAAATTGATTTGCATAAAATTTATGGTGGAGTTATACCTGAATTGTCGGCACGCTCGCATCTCGAGGTAATTGATAAATTAATTTTGCAAGCCTTGAGCCAAGCCAAATTAAAATTTAGCGATATTGATGCTTTTTGTGCAACTTATGGTCCGGGCTTAATTGGTGGACTTATAGTTGGGCTAAATTGCGCCAAGGCTTTAAGTGCAATCCATCAAAAACCTTTTTTAGCCATTAATCACCTTGAAGGTCATGCTTTAACTGTTCGACTAACTGATAATATCGAGTTTCCATTTTTATTGTTGCTGGTATCGGGTGGGCATTCGCAAATTTTAATTACTAAGGATTTAGGTTCTTACATCAAAATTGGCCAAACCATCGATGACTCAGTTGGTGAGGCTTTTGATAAGGTGGCACAAATGCTTGGTTTGGAATACCCAGGTGGACCAAAAATTGAAAAATTAGCTAAGAATGGTGATGAACTTAAATATAAATTTCCGCGACCATTAATTGACAGTAAAAATCATGAGCATTTATTTGATTTTTCACTTTCTGGCTTAAAAACCGCGGTAAAAAGGGAAATTGAAAAAATAACAGGTGAAAGTTTTCAAGTAAATTCTCATCAAAAAATTAGTGAAAAAATTAAAGCAGATATTTGCGCATCATTTCAATTTACGATTGTGGAAATTTTGATGAATCGACTCAAAAATGTTATTGAATTAAATTCTGAAATTAAAAATTTGCCAATTAAAAATTTAGTTATTGCTGGAGGAGTTTCTGCTAATCAATATATAATTGCAAAATTACAAAATTTTGCCAAAAAATATCATTTAAATCTAGTTTCGCCACCATTAAAATTATGCACCGATAATGCCGTTATGATCGCCTATGTCGGGCTAGAAAAACTTCTTAGAAAACAAAGTGATTCGTTATTGGTTGCGCCCGCCTCTAGAATTATATTTTGATGAAGAATTGTCGTAAGAAGATGAGAATTTACCATGAAATGTTGTTGCCTCATAAATAGATTTCAAATTTGTATGTGCCTTAGTAATTTTTTTAAAATCATTTTCATTTCCACCCTTATCTGGGTGTTTTTTTAGAGCAAGCTCTTTGCAGGACTTGTTAATTTGACCTTGAAGAGTTTAAAGCTCCGCTCTACCGGAGCAAGCTTTATATCTTTTTTCAAATTTTTTATCTAAACCAAGAGTTTCGAGGGATTCTGTTAGTGCATTTTTGGCTGATGTGGGCATAAAAAAATTAGTTAAAATTAATAATGTTATTAAAATTTAAATTTTCCTTTTATAAAAGTAAATATTTTTTTTGTTTTAAAAAATTACAAAAAAAATCAAACAAATTTTATAGTAAAAAAATGCTTGATAAAAAACAATTTTTTTAAAATGATATTTTTAAAAAAAATGACCGAAAAATATTTTATTTCATATCTAAGAAAGGACGATTATCAAAAATTTTGGAGCGGTTATAATGCCCATCGAAAAGTTGATATATTATTTGTTAATGCCAAAATTGAAGAACAAGAAAAGTTGTTATTATCAAACAACAATGATGGCAATAAAAAAATTTATTTAGATTTTTCTCAATTAACCGAATTTAAGCCTAAGATCCTCTTAATAGGCCTTGAAGCGGATAATGACTTTAGTAAAAATTTCATCGAAACAAATTTAAAAAATTACAAACAAAATTTTCAAAATTCAGTAATTATTCGTATCAATAATTATCGCAATATAATCAATAATTTGGATAATATTTTTACCAAATATGAAAATGTATTTGAAATAATGGCTCATTTATTTTCGGTTGGAGCGGTAGGAGAGTTTAATTTTATTGATAATGAGCTAAATATTTTACAATTTCCAATTGCCGATATTTTTGTAGAAGCAAAATTTAAAATAGAAAATATTGGTAATAGAATTAAGAAAAATATAAATGATTTTGCTGATTTTGTTCGCAACAATAAATTGCAGGAGCATTTGAATTTGAAGGATTTAGAAATCATGCTCCAAAATGATTATTTTAATAATAAGAACCAAAATAATTATATTGAAAATTATTTTGGCGACTCAAATTATATCATAAAAAATCAATTAAAAAATCCAGCAAATTTTCAAGTTATTTTGCAAGAAATTATAGATTATGTTCGTCATCAAAATTCCATGGATGGCTATATCATTCAAGTTTTTTTAAAATATAATTTATTGGCTAGTGAATTTCAAAATAAAATTAATGCTAGCGATTTGTCAAATGTAGCCGCTAAAATCAAAATATTGGTCTCAATTTATTGCAAAACTTCTGACAATATTATATCAAATATTAATAGCGCTTTTTTACAATGTATTAATCAGGTAAATCAAGCATCAATTCCTGAATTTTTAATAATGTTTTTTGCAGAAAATATAATCTTATCGGAAATGAAAGTGAATTTTCGAAAATTCATTTATGAAAATATGGAGCAGTTAAATAAATCAATCGATTTGGGAAAGGTTTTAAATAAAAATGGTCGGGTAGTTTATAAAAATTTTTATTATGATGATGAGTGTGATTTTGCCTTCACCAAAGACTCGGTTGTAGCCTATTTTAATAATTTGGACAAGGATTTTTTGAAAGAATATTTATATGCTAAAATTCCTTCACTAAATCCACTAAATTTAATCTTTAAGAAATATTTCGTTAATGATATTATAGTTAATTCTAATAGTTTTATAGTTATTGCTTTGGCAAATTATATTGTTACTAAATTTGATGATATAGAAAAAAATCGTTTGCGGGATTTTATTTCGCCAAAAATATTTTCCTCAAGTTTTAATTCGGAAAATCCAGATAAGGTTAAGGCTTTAAAATCACTTTTGCCAATTGAAGTTCAGCAAAAAATTAATCAAAATTAATAATTTTTATTGGTGAGATTCGTTGTTAATAAATTCTTTCATTACCTCTGAATTGATGTCGCGAAAAGCGTTTAGGGCGCTAGAAATTTCTTCACTTCCAACTCCAACACTAGAAAGGGCGGCATGACTAAGTTGCAATCCAGTTTCTACATTTTTGGCAACAACAAAGCTAGCACCAACCTTTTTTAAACGATCAGCATTAACAATGTTTTCTGATTTTGTAATAACTGCAACCGAAGGAAAATTTTCATGGATAAATCTGGTAATTTTCATGCAGGCAAATTCATCCTCAATGGCAATAACCACTGATTCAGCTCTTTCAACTCCAATATGACGCAAAATATCAATATTTAGGGCATCGCCATAATAAATATTGAAGCCTTTAAATCTTTGTGAGGTTACAGTGCGGTGATTATTTTCTAAAATTAGGTAATTAATATTTTTCTTTTTTAAAATATAAGAAACAATTCTACCGACCCTTGAAAATCCTATGACAATAATATGTTTTGAAATATTGCCAATTTCTGATTTTAATTTATTATCTTGTAAAACTTCTTTTGTATATAAATAGGATTTAGTTTTTCTTCCGATGCCTGCTAATATTGGCGTTAATGCCATAGTAAAGGTCACGGTTGTCATCAAAAATTGCGAGAGCGAACTTGGAATAAAGCCAAGTTGAACGGCAATTAAAAATACCACAAAAGAAAATTCTCCGCCTTGCGATAATAAAAGACCGGTATGAATTGATGGTGCAATTGGAAATTTGAAAAAACGCCCCAGAGCAATAATAATAACCGATTTAATTGCGATAATGGCAAAAGAAATTATCACAATATAATGGAAACTACTGATTAATAAGTTGAAATCGAAAGACATGCCAATTGTCATAAAAAATAACCCAAGCAATAATGATTTCATTGAGGATATTTCTTCTTCAATTCGATAGCGATATTCGGTTTCGGCAATCATTAATCCAGCAACGAAAGCGCCAAGTGCAAAAGACATTCCAAGGTGATTGGTGATAAAAGCGGAGCCTAAAATTACAATTAAAGTCAAACTAATAAAAAGGACATCGCTTTTCGATTGGGCAATTAATCGGTATAATGGGCGAAGACAAACTCTGCCAATAATGTAGATAATTACCATGGCAATAATAGCGTCAGCTAAAGCGCCTCCAACTGCATGAGTGAGATTTAAATCGGTATTTTTTAAAAGTGGTAATAAAACTAAAATTGGAATTACCGCTAAATCTTGCATTAACAAAATCGAAAATGCTAATCTGCCGACTCTGGTTGATTGCTCGCCATTTTCAGAAATTACTTGCATGACGATAGCGGTGGAAGACATAGCCAAAGCACTACCAATTATAATTGATGTTTCGGAAGAAAAATGAAAATAAAATTTACAAAACAAAAAAATTGTTAAGGTGGTAAGGAGAATTTGTAAACCTCCAAAGCCTAAAACATATTTTTTTAAGGTCATTAATCGGGCAAAAGTAAGCTCCAAACCTATAAAAAACAGCATAAACACTATTCCAAGCTCAGCTATGGATTTAGTGGTATCAACGCTGGAAACGATACCAAAACCAAAAGGACCAATTGCAGTTCCAGCAACAACATAGCCAAGGGCAGGGCTTAGACCAATTTCTTGAAATATAACCACAACAAACACCGATGCCATTAATAAAATCAATATGTCGCGTAAGTAAGAAATATCGTGCATTAAATAGGATGATTAAGGTAAAAAAAATTTTTAAAAAAACATTTAAAATATATTTATATAATGTTAATATTTTTTTGCTACAATTATTTAATCATAAAAAAAATTAATTTAAAATGTCAATATTATCCGATAAATCAATCGCCAAATTAGCCATTGAAAAGCAAATGATTGAGCCCTTTGTTGCCAAACAAACTCGATTCAATGAAAATGGTGATAAAATTATTTCCTATGGCAATTCCTCCTATGGCTATGATGCCAGAGTTTGCGATGAATTCAAGATTTTTACCAACATTGATTCTGCCATAGTTGATCCGAAAGATTTTTCAGAAAATAGTTTTGTTAATCGAAAAAATGATGTTTGCATCATTCCGCCAAATAGTTTTGCCCTCGCCAGAACTGTGGAATATTTTCGAATTCCCGAAGATGTTTTGGTTATTTGTGTTGGCAAATCAACCTATGCAAGATGTGGAATTATAGTTAATGTAACGCCACTTGAGCCGGGTTGGGAGGGTCATGTAACTCTAGAATTTTCTAATACCACACCGCTTCCTGCAAAAATTTATGCCTTTGAAGGGGTTTGTCAATTTTTATTTTTTAAAGGTGATTTGCCTTGTGAAGTTTCTTACAATCAAAGACAGGGTAAATATATGAAGCAAACTGGAGTTACCTTACCAAGGGTATAACAATGTTTTTAGTTAATTTTAAATTAAAATAATGAATATTAATAAATCGAAATTTACTTTTATAAATTTTTTCTTATTGATATTTTTTTGTTTTTTTGATTTGTATGCGCAAAAACTCATCGACTCTAATCCTCTAGCATCTGAAGCCGATCCAGAGCAAAATTTTGAACTTAAAAAAATTTATCAATTAAGTTATGATAAAAAAGAGCTTTATGGTGAGGATTTATCACCTTTTAAACCTAAAGTTCCAACTCCATCAAGGTTATTTACTGCCGATTTATCGATGCCAGAAACTTTTCAAAGTACAAATAATTTGGCAAAAAAACCCGGATCATTTTATCGAGCTTATGGCGAAATTATTTTTATACAAGGCACCATAACCGATTCTTTCGGAGTGCCAATTCACAATGCGGTTATTGAAATATGGCAAACTAATTCTGCTGGAAAATATCATACATTATTAGAATCGGGAAGTGGTTATATTGATAAATTTTTTAGCATGTCAGGGCGGGCAATAAGCGATAATTTGGGCAATTATCATTTTATTTCAATAATGCCCGGTGCAACATCAGGCAGGGCTCCGCATATAAATATGAATGTTTATCATCCGAGATTTGGAAAATTAGAAACCGAAATTTATTTTATGAATCACCCATTTAATTTTACCGATTACCAATATTTATCTTACCCAGAAGAAGACAGAAAATTAATTACAGCCGAGGTTAGAAATACTGATATTCTAAACCCAAAATCAATTAA
>JALREU010000088.1 GCA_023256705.1 Rickettsiales bacterium | reverse complement strand
ATTTAGAAGTAATATTGATTTTTGCCTGAAAATAATTTTGACCAGAAATTTTATCTATCTCGACGTCTTTAGCTATTTCAAAAATTTTACCTTTAATTTTTGGCAAATTTTTTTCATAAAAATTTTTAAAAAAAATTTCTACCTCCTGATCTAAAAAAACATTATCAATATCGGTGCTTTTAATTTTTGCGATAATTATTAATTGCTTTGAGGCAGGAATTATATTCATCAAAACCTCGCCAGCGCCAATAATTTCCTGAGACTTACTACTAAGAATATCATCGACAACTCCATCAATCGGAGAATAAATCGTGGCCTTTTGATAAAGATCTTCGGCTAAATTTAGTTGAAATTGGTTAATTTCTTTATCTAAAGTTAAATCCAAGATATTTTTAGTGATTTGCATATTATTTTCACTGCGAAATGCCTCTAATTCTGATTTGAGAATATCAATTTGCTTGTAATCGCCATTGATTTTGGCACTTAAATCTAGATGTGTTTTTTCTAATTCTAATAAATTACCAACATTCTCCAGCCTCTTTTGCAATAACTGCCTTGCAAGATGAATTTGTTTTAAAATAATTGCTTCTTTTTTTTGATTTTGCCGAATATTTTCTTGTAAAATTTGCTGTTTTTGCTGAAATATTTTTAACTCAGAATGATATTTTTCCAAAGCGGATTTTAAGTAATTTTGGGATATCGCAATTTGATAAGCAATTTTCTGACTTTGCTTGGGCGTTAGTTTTTTAAAAATAAGATTTATTTCCTTGAACCAATTTTGATGATTTGAGTCATAATATTTTTTATGCTCAAATTCATAAAGTTGTTTTTTGATAATCAAGCTAATCAATTTCCACTCCAAAATATTAGTATCGATTTGTTGTTTTAATGCCAAAAAAGCCATAAGTTTCTGCCCCGTCTTTACCTGCTCGCCATTTTTAACAAAAACCTCATCGATAATCGCATTTTCTAAATATTTTATACTTCTTTTTTCATAATCATAGCTCAGTAAACCCTCAGCAATGAAGGCTCTAGAGATTGGCAAAAAGAAAATAATGCCGATTATAATTAGCAAAATTATTGCCAAAAAATATCTGAAATTTAAAAATTTATTATTTTTTATCATAACCCTTAATTTCATTGGTATAATAGCTGTTAATATAACCATTTTTGGCAATAATTATTTTATCAAAATACTCCTTTAAATGCGAAGCCGGATTGAAAAGAATTAAGGTGATTTGATTTTTTTTAGAATACGCCCTCATTAATTTAAGCAACCTTTCATTATGGGCTAAACCAAATGGGCTTTCCAAAAAAATAACTTTATTTGTTAGATTAATTTTTTTAATAAATAGGAGTAATTTTTTTTGAACAATTGAAATATCTTCAAAGAAAAAATTTTGTGAAGTCAGATTTTTATATTCATCAGCAATTCTTAATTCAATCAAAATCTCCTTGAGATCTGTGTTCAAATCATCAAAATTTTCGATAAAATCGCCTACTTTTCCTGCTAAGTTTGCTTGATTATCATCTATTATCGATAGCATTTTAGTTATTTGGTTTTGATTGATTCTAGCTAAATCATATCCGTTGATTTTAATGGAACCAACTACAGGATTTATATGATTTAACAATAAATTTGGTAATAAATTTTTCTGAAAATTTGACTCGCAATAAAATGCAATTAATTCTTCTTTTGCTATCTCCAAATGCTCAATTTCAATTGATTGCATCGTATTTATTGGATTTTGCACTAAAATTTTATTAAAAGTTATTTGAGAAAATTTTTTCAAATTAAAATCGATTTTTTCAATTTCTAAATCTTGAGATATTTTAAATAATAAATTTTGGTAATTTTGCTTTAATTCTTGTAAATTTTTAAGATTATTTTCAATTGCAAAAAATGGCTCTAGAAACTTCGAAATAAGTATCGAAACCGCAATCATTGAGCCAATAGATATTTGATTTTTAATTATTAAAACCGCACTAAATGCTGTAGTTAAAATTTGAATTATTAGACGCAAATTTTTAAAAATTGTTAAAAAAAACGCATTAGTTTCAAAGCTTAAATTGCGATATTTTAAAATTTTTTGAAAATTCGCAATATACCGAAAATACTGATTCTCGTCAATTTGAGATACCAAAGATTGATTGTTTTTTGCAACCGAATTTGCAATTAAATCAATATCTTTTAATTTATTTTGCTTGGCATTAAGAATTTTGATTTTTTTGTTAAAATATTTTTCTACCAAACATAAAATACCAAGAGCAATCAATGAAAACAAAGCTAACCAAGGGTTTATCAAAAATATCACCAACAAATAACCAGCACTAAACACAACATCAATTAGACAAAATAATCCATTATTTAAGGAAATTTCAGAAATTTTATTTAGCTGTTTTAAAAGTTGATGTTCCAAATTTTGATTATCGAGTAATTTAATTTTTTTGTATAAAATATTGTAAATAATTTTATTAATTTGAATTAACGCATTAACTCGAAAAATTCCCAGAATTTTTGAAGCAAACACCATAATTATTGCCAAGCTAGTAAGATAAAAGAGCGTTGCCAGACTCGATGAAGAAAGCACCTTATCAAAAATTTGCATCGAATAAAATGAGCAAATAATAGTGATGAGATTAATAAAAAAACTTGCCGAGGTTATTATCAATAACTTTGGCTTAATATTATTAATAATTAATTTATTGATATTAAAATTTAACTGGCTATACATTCATACCCCCTATATTTGCAAGGATTTTGAAGTGAAGATTATCGATATTGACTTGATTTCTATGACATTGAATTTGAGCCTCTAAATTAGAAATCTGCAAAAAATACAAATTATTGATATTCTCAAATTTTGCGGTTAATTTATATTTTGCATCATTAATTTTGTCGTCGATGATTTTTTGCATTTCCCAACATTTCTGCTGATTTAATAATGCATTTTCCAACTCAAAACAATCTTTTTTTAATTCATTTAATAATCTTTGCCTAAGAAAATTAAATTCATCAAAGGCAATATTTTGATTATTTTGCATTTGTTTAAAATCCAAATACTCACTTCCGCGCTGAAATATTGGTATTACCATATTTAAACCAACTGACTTTGCTTGAATTTCTTGGTTTGGAAAATATAAATTATTGTTATTTTGCCTCGAAAAACCAATTTGTAACGAGATTTTTGGCGCAAAATTAGCATAATTTAACTTTTGCATCTCTTGTAAAATTTTGAGTTCAAAATTTTTAGCTTGTAAGGAATAGTTTTTATCAATTAGTTGCGTTTCATATTTGATGATTTTTTCTTTATCATCTTGGTTCAAAATCTCTAAATTTTTAGCTTGAAAACCAACCATTAAATCAAAATCTTGGTGATTGGTAAAATTTTCAGATCTTGCCGTTAATATTTGTTGCGAGACCTTTAAAATAGCTGTTTCAAGATTTTGTATTTCTAAATTTGTGATTACTCCAAATTTTAATCTCAGCCTTTCATTTTTTAAGATTTTTTCATAGAATTCTAAAATTTTATCAAGATTATTAATAATTTTTTCCTGATAAAAAATTTTACTATAAAGACTGGCTATTTGATTTGCCAAAATCTGTTTTTTATCATTGTAAATAGCGAGGCTTTTTAAATATTCCAATCGATATTTTTCATAATTAAAGAAAGTACTAAAACCAGAAAATAAATTTTGCTCAATTTGAAGCTCTTTGGATGTAAATTGATTTTGTTGATAATTTTGCGACAATAAGAGATTTTTACTTTGTCGATTACCTTTGGCAAAATTTAGGTTAATAGCTGGTAAATTTTCTTGCAAAACCCGCCAATTTTGTAATTTTAAATTCTCAATTTTTTGCATTTCAATAGCCAATTCTTGATTATTGGCAATGCCATCTTCGATTGATTTTTCAAGGGTTAATGCCCTAGAATATTGAATTGGCAAGTTTAGATTAATGAAGAAAAATAAAATCAATAATAGAAAATTTGGCTTAGATCTTAAGATGCTAATTTTATAACTATTGGCAAGATTTCTTAAACAATATTGCCCATATTTCTTTAATTTAAAAATCATAAACCAACCCCATATTTACAAGATTAATTTTGATTTTTTGCTTTTGAAATTTTTGAGCAAAATAATTATTATTGAAATTAATTTGAAAATTTGTTCTTTTGCTAAGCTCAAAACCCAAAACTAAACCGGTTGGCATAGTATATTTTGGAAAATTTGTTTGATTTTTATTCAAGATATTTTGATAAGTTAATTTTGCTAAATTAATATCAAAACCCAAATAAAAAAATTGTAATTTTTTAGCTAGAATTATTTTATAACCGATTATTTGATCAATTAAATCAGCTGATGCGAGTGTTTTATTATAAAAAATCTGATTATAAATAATCGAGTTATTTCCAAAGATATTGGTAGTAAATTTTTTACCAAGACCGAGGCTCAAAGCATAGCTTATATTTGCCTTTTCGTGAGCAACAATATTACCTTCACTGAAATCAATATTGCCCTTGCTAAAAATATTTTTATTTGAATCCACCAAACTTCCCAATGCAGTTTGAGCACTGCCATCATTTTTAATATTTTCCACCAAAATTTCAGCCTTTAGGGTTTGAATTTTGGATAAAAAACTAAGTAAGAATATAATTATAAATTTTTTTTGACAAAAATAAAATCCCTTACCTCTTATTTTATGAAATATTTTTTTAATATTAATTTTATTGATTGTAAATCTAAAAATCTTACCAAAAATTTTAATAATTTTTAATTTAAATTTGCATTTTAATCCTTTTGCTTTGTTGAATTTTGGTATCGACAAAAATTTTACTAAAATTTTTTCGTAAAAAATTGTAAACCGCCAAAATCGGCATGTTAAGATTTTAATTTTTAGGGCTTTCATAGTGATGTTGTATTATTTTATTGCATTTTTTTATTATAAATTTACAAAATATGATAACTCGTTAACTCATTTACCCCCTCCAAAATTATACTAAAATTTGAATTTTTATCATAAACTCTCGTATTATTATTTTGATCAATTTCAAAATATAGGATGTTGGAATCATTGGCTATTAATTGGTTTTCACTAGATTCTACTTGATCTAAATTGCTATTTTGTAAAGAATTATCTTGAGATAAATTTATGATTTTTTTCAAGGAATTAAATTTGAGATTTTTGAACCAAAATTTATCAAACCTAACATCAAAATCTTTTATTATATCGCTATTATCAATGGTTGATTCTAAAATATCTTGATAAAGAAATAAATCACTCCCTTTTGCGCCATAAATTATGTCTGAACCATAATTTCCATAGCAAACATCATCTCCATCATAACCTTTAATCACATCGTTTCCAGACCCACCATCAAGATAATCATTGCCGGTCCCACCTTGAATATTATCATTACCAAATTCCCCGAAAATTTGATCATCTCCGTTATTCGACCACAAAATATCATCGCCAACCCCGCCATAAATTTTAATATTGCCATAATTCAAATTAAATGAAGTCATATCAATAACATCATCGCCAAATTCAGCATGAATTTCTTCAATATTATTAAATTTTGGCATTGACCCAAACACACTTAAAGATTGATCATCTAAAAACAAAGCATCATCACCTTCGGTAAGTTTTAAAATGTCGTAACCCTCCCCACCATCAAAACAATCGAAGCTACGAATCTTATTTTTTACCTCAAATCTATCTCCAGAATAAATGTTCCAAGCACTAAAATTAATTTGCGAATCATCGGTTAATAAGTTATTCCATTTTTCATCTTCAACAAAAAATATTTCATCATCTCCAGCGTCACCATCAATGAAATCGCTTAAACCACTTATGGCAATAAGGATATTTTTATGCAAATCTCCTTTGATTTCATTTTTATTAGCAATATTTTTTACCTCTAAATTAGTATTTCTAAGGACATCAATTTTAAAATTTTTTTCCAATATAAAACCTAAATTATCATAAATTTTTAAATCAAAATTTAAATTACCACTGCGAAAAATTTTGGTTGCAAAAATTCCATTATCTTGATTAAAATTTAACCAATCTGGTAATTGGCGATTTGAATTAAGAGCCAATTCATAATTTAATTTCCCTCCTTCTGGATCATTAAAATAATCATTAAAATTTATATTAATTTCTTGATTAACATAAAAAGTAAAATTTTGAATATTGCCGTTTGGAGCATCATTAAGAGGATTGAAAAAAATGGTTATTTTTCCAGAATCTAAATTCGGCAAAGTAAAATTTATCTCATCAAATCCAAAATAATTTTCTTTAGGTTTATATATTAGTTGTGAATTGGTTGAATTTATCATAAAGCTACCGTGATACCCTGAAAATACGACCTCCC
>JALREU010000087.1 GCA_023256705.1 Rickettsiales bacterium | reverse complement strand
TTTGGCGGAAGAATCCTTGCTACTGTTCAAGTTGGCGGATTAAATATTGCTGACGAATTACTTAAAAGAAATTTAGCAGTTCCTTACTTTGGAGAGAAAAAAGTAAAAGATTGGTGTAAATAGAAAAAATCCGAAAAAATTAGACATTTGATTTTATTGGGCTAGAACCCATTTTTACTCTTTTTTTACTCTTTTTTTACTCTTTTTTTTCTCTAATTTCTTTAAACCTCCAAATGTTGAATGTTGATTTTAAAATAATCTTCTCCTTTTTTTACTTTCTTTTTTACAACAACTGCTTTCATTATATCTTTATCATTGAATCCATATTTTTTGGTTGGTAAAGTTATCAATAATTCCAAGTTTTATTTAAAATTACACTATTCACAGTTTTATAATTTATGTTTAGAATTTTTGAAATTTTAATTTGAGATAATCCTTGCTTTTGTAATTTCCTGATAAAATCAACTTTTTCTTTTGTTAAATTATTACTCCTTCTGTTTCTTGCTTGCTCTTGAATAGAAACAAATGTGCAATTTTCTGGTTCATAATTACCGTTAAAATCCTTTCTTTCTATAGTTAAATTGTCTTTGTAATACAAATCAAACCATTTCTTAAATTTAATTATATCGTGCCATTGCTTACAAACCTTAATTCCTCTTGCTCCGTAATGAATGTAAGAATTATTTTTTGTTAAATAGCATCGAGCCATCATACCACTCCAAACAACATAGACTTTAGTTTTGCTTAAGCCGTGCTTTATTTTTGGTTCTTTAAAAATCTTTCCTTCTAAATATCTAGATTTCATCAACAAAGAATGATTTGGTCTTTTTTTTCCAATTTTGGATTTTGCGGCTTTATTTTGAAAATCTTTAAAAAAATCGCTTTTTTTATCAATTCTCAAACCTAGTTCAGAGGCTTTAGTTCTAATTGATGATTCTTTTTTATTAAGTTTATTTGCACAACTTAATTTACCATAAATAGGGTAATTTAATTTTAGAAATTCTATTTGTTCTTTTGTCCACATAAAAAGATTAAGATAACTAGATTTAATTCCTTGATATTATAATTTTAATTATCAATGTCAATATTTTTTATTTCAAAACTAATGTATTCATTACCTTTTTTGACAATCCTTTTTTTCATACTTATGGAATAAACTTGGTTATCATTAAATCTATATTGCTTTTGCAAAATATCTTCAAAAGGTTTAAGAATATTTGATAAATCACTTCCTTTATTTGAAAATCCAACCTCAAAATTAATTTCAAAGGGAGGTTCTGGCATTTTTATTTTCGGCAAAATTAACAATAAATCCTTTTCATATTTTAAATATGCTTTAGTTTTAAATCTTTTACCCTGCCAGCATTCATTAACTGATAGTGGTTTTATTTTTAAGTTAATCATTGTTTTTAAATTCTAATTGTTTATTGCCTAAATCAAAACCACAACCCTTCAAAGCTAATTCAAAAGCCTCCACTACTTGCTCTAGTTCCAATTTACCGCTTTGTAATTCTTGAGTAATTTCGCATTGCACTTCTGCAAAAGTAATTTTAACTTTTATCATAATTTTGTTTAGATTTTAATTGTTTGTCAATTTCTTTAAAAGAAAATCCCCTGTAATATTTAAGATAATGCTTAAAACCTATGCAATTTTCTCCAGCAATGTGGTTTTCATAGCTAAAATCATAGTAACCAAATAACTCTTTTTTTGTTGCTTTGTATTTGATGGCAATTACAATATTCTTAAAATCAAAATAATAATCATTAATACAAATAATCCCGCCAATATCACCACCAACCCAATCATTTACATCATATTCATAAACACCTTTGAAATATTTATTACAAAAATGTTTTGTTAATTCTTCTACTGCATTGTAATAGTTTTTTAAATACTTATTCATTTGGAGCATAATTTTTATTTTGAACTGGTTTATAATTTTCATTAATTGAAAATAATCTAACAATCCAACCGCTAAAGATATTATTTGTGTAAACCGCATAATCTTGTTGCAACTTGTAATATTCATCACCATAAGCCATCTTTTTTACATAAATCAATTTATCTGCTAGTTCATTCTGTTTTTCAATATACTTAACTAAAAGTTCTTGTTTTTTTGCATTTCCAGCCTCTGCACTACCCAAATCACTTGAACTTAAAAAAGAATAAATTTTTATACCATTTTCCATTTTTACACTAACATTTGGATTATTTTTATCAAATGCTTTTTCAATTAACCTTTCCACCTTTGATAATTCAAACTCTGTCATTGCGACATCTTGTTTATATTTTTCAAGTGGTTTCATTAAAATAATTTGTGCTTTTATTTTATTAGCGTTGTTGACATTGTAAATACAAGGTAATAATGCAAATAACACAAATATTGACGAAATAGCAAATGAACTCATAAAAAAATCGAATGTGTCCTTGATACGAAGAAAAAATAGATAAATAATGAAAATAAAAATTAGTAATAAAAATGTAAATATCATAAAAAATTAAATTAAGTTAATGTTTCTTGGTTTTTGATAAAGAATTTTAAAAAGGTTGAAATTCATAGTTTTTTACTCATATTTAAATAATTCATAGTGCGGAGCGTGTCCACAATTTTTAATAATAATATCTGCAAAATCTTTTATCTTGTTTCTAAACAAATCTATTTGCTTTGGTGATACAATGTTATCATTCTCACCAGCTAAATAAATTGTTGTTGGAAAATTACTAAAATCAAGGCTTCTGCAATCAAAATTTTCTAATTCATCAAGCCACGATAATAAATTGCTTTTATAATCATTTGTCTCTAATTTAACACTAGAATCAATTTTATTTGCTAAAGACTCTAAAGCTGAATCAAAATCTTGCATTATTTGCAATTTAAATGAATTAAACACTAAATCACCTAAACCATTTTCACCCACAAATTGAAATGGTGCAGATATTAGCAATAAATGGTCAGCTGTGATTAATTTATCAGCTATAAGCCTACAAGCAATTTGCCCACCTAAACTCCAGCCAACTATTCCTTTGTAATGTTTTTTTGCTACAATCTTTGATAAATCTTCATAATTCTTATATTTATGGTATTCCATAGAAATATTATCCCCAGTGAATTTTGAGTCAAATAAATCTAAAAATTGTTTATCACTTTGACCAAATCCAGTTAAAAATAAGTTTTGTTTCATAATTCTAATTGTAATGTTATTGTTTTAAAAAATTTATCATTCGGATTTTTAATATATTTTTCAATAATAGATATTGCTTGTGATTCTAGTTGTTCTGCTTCTTTTCTTGTAGCACATTCTTTTGAATAATTAAGACTAAAATAGTTTGGAGCTTCGCCCGCCAAGAAATTAATCACAACTTTAAAGTTCTCCCAAGGAATACCTTTAAAATCACCTTTATTGTGAGTTATTTTTGACGATAAATAACGGTCTTCAATGCGAGTAATTGCATTAGCATAAGCACTATTAAGCTCATGCATACTATTCATTTCAATCTCAATTATTTTTTTCTTTTCCATACTATTTGCCCTCATTTTTAGTCTCAATAAAACTAGATATTTTTTTATCTAAATGATTTATTTTGTTAATTGCATCGTTTAAATAAAGAAGTATAATTATAAATCCTAAACTAATTATAATTTTATCTTTTTTAGACATTTTTCTTAATATTTAATTGTTAATTTCTTTGATGCTTTGACATCGCCGACTTGAATTGATTTAGCTTTCTCAACTGCTTCATTAATACTTGCCTCATCATAATAACTCTCATTGCTATATTTAGCCTCAATCTCAAATTGATTGGATTTAAACCTAGCATATTTATAACCAGTCATTGATTGCCTGATTGTTTCACGAATTTCTTTATCAAGTTTTTCATACTCTTTTTTTTGCTCTTCAAGCTCTTTT
The DNA here is from genome assembly GCA_023256705.1 of Rickettsiales bacterium. Classification (GTDB taxonomy): domain Bacteria; phylum Pseudomonadota; class Alphaproteobacteria; order Rickettsiales; family UBA1997; genus CAILUF01. Next base: position 2,509 of record JALREU010000087.1, on the reverse strand, counting down.
AATCTGCTTAATTTAGCTGACAAATCGCTTTCAAGGGGTTTCTCGAGTGTTCCCCTTTCCAACTCTAAAAAAGCATCAATTTGCTTATCTTTTTTAGTTTTATCGCTATCTTGTTTATCAAGCATTGAACCTTTTTCAAATTCCGCACTAAACCAAACTAAACTTGCCGTGATGGCACGAATTATTTCAGTATCCAAGTTAATTGTAAAAGTTTTAGAATCTAAGATTTGATGTTCTTTATTAACGCCCCCAATATGAATATTGCAAGTTTCCTTTTCGTGAAGCCATAATTGAGATTGACACTGAATATAATTATCGAAAGGTATAGCACCCTCTTTTATTGATTTCCAACGCTCAATACTTATAGTTGTATCATTTATTTCTTTTGTTTTACACTCAAGAATAGAGTTATCGCTTAAAATATAATCAATGGTTGCTCTAAATGGAAACTTACAACCTTTAATTTGCTTTTCTTTAATTGTTTGAGACTCAACAACAATACACCAAAAAGTATGAGTAAAGCCATCAATTTCAACTACATCAGTATCTTTAGCAATAAAATCATCTTTTACGGCTTCCTCTAATGTTTTGCCACGATTTAAAGTTTTTGCAGTTTTAGTTGCATCTTTTGTTTTGATTAGTTTTTTTTCGCCATCATAATTAGCTTGAAACTTCTCGAACTGCTCTCTATCAAGCATTAGTTTTTTAGCTAATGAATATCTTGTCTCAAGATAATTTGGCATCTGCAATAATGAATCGTGTATACTTGCACTTATGATGTTTTCTGCAAGTAAGTTAGCCGAATATTCTTTTAGGAGTCCAGCGACTTCGCTGGCTCCTATAATTCCAAATCTATCTGTCATATTCTTCCTCTATCTTGTAAATTTTTTTCTTTGAATTTTTATAAATTCTCGCTCCCCAAACATCAGGGCTTCCAAAGTCCCCAATGTGGTTCTCTTTAGTATTTCCATCGATAATTACCGCATATTTACCAAAGTAAATAGTTCTATCCAATTTTTTAATTACTTTAGCTCTAACTACAGTGTTTTTTGGTTGGTCGTTAAACCAGTTGCTTATGAATACTGTATCACCGATTTTAAATCTATCTGTCATTACTCCCCCTCCTTGTAATTTCTAATAAAACTCTCTAAATCTTTTGGAGTATCGAAAAATACTCTTACTAAATTACCTCTATTATCAAAAATAATTGTCGAGCAAGCAAAATTTTTTGCTTCTTGTAATCTTTCAATCATTTCTTCTTTATCTTGAATATTGTTATCTGATATAAACTTATAAATTTTATTTATATCTAATGCATAATCTTCAAGATATTTAAACGGCATAAAACAACAAGAATGTAATTTCCATTCTTTATAATCCAAACCAGAAAACGCTGACTTAATCGGTATATTTTTATTTGACATATTATTCCCCCTCCTTAGCTAATCTTAATTCTTCTTCTTTTATTGCTAGCTTTTCCTCTTCGGTTATTTCATCGCTAACTTTTGGCAATCCTTCAATTATTCTTGGCTCGTTTGGTTTATTCTCATCTGCATTTTTAGCAATAGCAAATAATTCTTTTTTAAGTTTAGCGCTAAACAAAGCTTGTTTATCCTGCGGAAGTGATTTAAACCAATTTGTAATAGCACTAGCACCTTTCATCGCTTCCTCTCTTGCTTCCGCTTCTAATCGCTTAAATTCTAAATCTACACTTTCGCCTTTGTCAATCCAATTAGCAATTACTCTGCCGTGATTTTCAGTAATAAAATTATCAATGATTAAAGAATTTTCTAAACCTTTAATGCATTTTTCAATTTTAACTTTACCTTTATCGTGCATGTGAAATGTTATTAGCATTTCAAAAGGAAAGTTTTTTTCTTGAATTGGAATAATTCCTTTGTTAACAATTTCAGTTTTGCCATTGACTTTGACTTGCTCTAAATCATCTTTTGCTCTAGCACAAAAAATAATGTGGCTTTTTGATTGCAATAACATATTCATCATTTTGCGGTGTTCCGCCTTTGGTTTAGCCCAAGCCTGCAACCCTTGTTTTCCTTCCGCCATTTCTAAACACCCGCCAGTGCCTTCCCACTCGTGAGAAATGGAATCAATAACAATTGCTTTATATCCTGCATCTTGAGCAGTTTTTATAGCTTCAATATATCTTGCTGGAGAAAATGGCGGATTTAAGTCGATAACATCAAAATCAAATTCATCTGCATAATGCGAAGCCCTGCCATTTTCAGTATCTATTACACAAATTTTACCACCTAAACCTTTTGCTAGTTTTAATGCCGAATAAGTTTTACCACCTCCACTTTTGCCATATAGACAAATAATTGCTGGAATTGCTTTTCTAGTTGCTTTTTTTATTTCAAATGTTGTTTCTTTCATATATTTTAAGTTAAGTTAATATTGTTGGGCTTTTTGTGGTGAAATTCTTTTATCCTAGGCACTCCCTTTTATAAAAATCTTTTGCAGGATTTTCATCGCTATTGTCTTTTTTTTG
>JALREU010000086.1 GCA_023256705.1 Rickettsiales bacterium | reverse complement strand
ACTCCCGCTTGCTGCTATAGGATCATATTTAATTTTATTTTGAGATCTAGATATTATTCCTGGCGGGGCTAACTCAAAAAACGGGATTACGTCTGTACCCTGATTTGGCTCCCAAATAATCTCCCTTGCTTTTTTAACCATAATCTTATTTCTATCTTTTTAGTAGTTACGGGAATAGTTACCGTATTGATATTTGATAAGATAAAATTAACTGTTTTTTCTTCAAGAATAGCTCCTTGAAGCTGTTGAACAGCTTGTTTGTTAGTATCATACATTTTTAATACCTCATCTTTTTGCTCAGGATAAAGATTGACAATATTTTCAATTTCATTGTCAACATCTTCTTTTGAAACAGAGATATTATTTAAATTTGCAATTTCAGCTAAAATCAAACCACAACGAACCATTCTTTGTGAAAGTTTAAGATTTTTTAATCTACCTTCAACCGAATCGTCGTTTTTGATAGGGTTTTGCTGACCCGGAATATTTTTTAAGAAATTAGTTTGTTCATTAACTAATCCAACGGGTAATTCAATATTATATGCAGAATCTAGATAGTCAAATAATTCTTTTTTGAAGATTGCTCTGCAAGTGGCATCATATGAAAAAATTGCTTGATCATATAAAGCATCTTTTAGGTCTTCGATATCTTCGTAACCTACTACTTCTTTGATGAAAGCGGAATCCAAAACTGGATGATCAGCTTTTAAAATTTCAAGAATTTCTACATCAAAAACTGCTTTTTGATTTGACAATTGTGGTCTAAAATAATCACTTGGGAAAGTTACATGTACCTGTACTTTTTGACCAGAGATTTTTCCAACTAATTGCTCTTCAAAATTATCAATAAAAGTTTGCGAACCGAGTTCTAAGCGATAATTTTCACCATCGCCACCTTTAAATGAATTGCCATTAATATTTCCGTGATAGTTGATAACAACGATATCGCCAAAATTTGACAAATAAATTGAATCTTGTTTTTGCCAATTTAATTTTGATTTAATGAATTTATCAGCCATTTCATCAAGATCATCTTCGCTAACTTCAACTTGATATTTATTCATTGAAATTTTTGAAAGCTCAATTTGTGGAATAGCTGGGAACAGCTCAAATGAAGCAATGATGTTGACATCTTTACCTTCTTCAAATGATTTGAAAGCAATTTTTGGATAAGATGCAACTTTATATTTGTTGTCATTTACGATTTGTGAAATTGCCTCTGAAATCAATAAATCTGATTGCTCAGCCATGATGGTTTTGCCATATTTTTCTTTGATTGTTTGCAATGGAACCTGACCTTTTTCATAACCATTCATAGAGAATTCTGGCTGAATTTTAGCTAGATATTCATTTATTTTTTGATTAAGCAATTGAGCTGGAATGTTGAGTTGGAAGTCTTTACGATATTTATCGTTAAGAATATTTTTAATTGCTATTTCCATAGTTAAAAAAATTAAGTTAATAAAAAATTATTAACAAAGATAATTTACTATTATTTAAAAAAAAGCAATAAGAAAAATTTATTTTTTTAAAAAAAATTATTATGATTTTTTTTGAGATATTTTTTACAAAATATCACAATATTTTCCTTTAAAATATAAGAGAGGTTTTGCGGGTTTAATTGGACCAAAATCTACAATTTCGCCAATAATAATTTCATGGTCACCCATTTTAATGGTTTTATGTTTTTTACATTCGATGAATGATAGTGAATTATAAAAAATTGGATTACCATATTTACTAAAAAAATAAGGTTCGACATGCCATTTGTGAGAGTTTTTTGGAGTGGCAAAAGCCGATGACAAATCTTTTTGTTCGGCACTCAAAATATTAAGCAAAAAATAACGATTTTGTTTAAATAATTTTAAATTAGATGATTTGCTATCGATGCAAAAAGAAATTAGTGGTGGCTCCAAAGAAATTGAAGTGAAAGAATTTATGGTCATTCCAAAAAACTCATCACTAAAAATTGTTTTAATCTTATTGAAAATTTTATCATCTAAAAAATTTTGAATATCACCATCTTTTAATTTAAAATTTTCACTAAAAAATTTTTTGGAAATTTTGTTGCCAATTGAGTTTTTTTCAAAAAAATTTTGCCAAAAATCTTCGAATTTTTTTATGATATTGTTATTTTCAAGAAAATTTTCATTGAAAAATTTTGTGGCAAAAAAATTTTTTTTGCGAGCACATGCGATGATAACTCCCGTCGAGAAAGTTCCTAAATTTTCGCGTAATTTCTTTTTGTCCATTTTTTAAAATTTAAATGAAAATAAATTTAAAAAACTTTTTTTAACTATTCCAAAAAGTGTATCACCATTAGAGATTATTGGGATTAAGAAATCAATAAAATACAAGCCTATTAATGCCATACCAAAAGCCATCCATGCCCCATAGTGATAAACTAAGCCTGTTTGCATTTTTGAAATTATTTGCGAACCAAATCGGCAAATAGTCGCAGATCCATTTGGAATGGCATCAATAATTCTAATATCAACATTTTTCCACAAAAATTTACCCAAATTGCGAGTTGGATTAATTAAAACATTTTCATAAAATTCATCAAAATACCACTTATTGAAAGATAATTTATAAAGCGGAGATAATTTTTTTGAAAGCATTTGCGGGATTTTTGGATTTATAACATAAAACCAATATGCCAAGGCAATAGCAACAACTCCCAAAACTAATGGAATTAATTTTATTGCGGAAGAGATATGATGAATTTCGTCATAAATAAAGAATTTATCCAATGATATAGTTATTGCAGATGTGAAGAAGCCATTAGTGGAAACCATCTTAAAAATATTAGTGCCAACATAACCAGCTAAAATTGAGCCAATGGCTAAAATTAAAAGTGGTAATAACATTGTCAATGGCGATTCATGTGCATGAGAATAAGTGTGATGATCCGCCCTTGTCTTGCCATGAAAAGTTAAAAATATAAGTCGCCAAGAATAGAATGTTGTTAAAAATGCAGTTATAATTCCAACCGCATAAGCAAAATTGCCAAGAGGCGAATGAGCAATATAGGCGGTTTCCAAAATAACATCTTTAGAATAATAACCAGCAAATGGAGGGAATCCAGCCAATGCAAGCGAACCAATCCACATCATCGCATAGGTGAAAGGAATTTTTTTCCAAAGACCACCCATTTTTTGTATATCTTGCTCATGATGCATTGCATGAATCACGCTTCCAGCCGATAAAAATAACAAAGCTTTAAAAAAGGCGTGAGTCGCCAAATGAAAAATTGCACCAGAATATGCCGAAACTCCACATGCAAAGAACATATAGCCAAGTTGCGAACATGTTGAATAGGCAATAATTCTTTTAATATCATTTTGAGTCAAGGCAATGCTTGCCGAAAAAATTGCGGTTGTTGCCCCAACTATCACAACCAAGTCCAGAGCTATTGGCGAAAGTTCAAATAATGGCGAACATCTGGCAACCAAAAATACTCCAGCGGTCACCATTGTTGCGGCATGGATTAAAGCTGAAACTGGTGTTGGCCCTTCCATGGCATCTGCAAGCCAAACATGAAGACCTATTTGCGCTGATTTACCCATAGCGCCGATGAATAATAAAATACAAATGGTGTCTATCGTTAAAAATTCTGTTCCAAGCATATAAAAACGGTCTCCCGAATGATTACAAATATTGTAAAAAACCTCATTGTAATTTAATGAACCAAAATTTAAATAAATCAAAGCAATTGCTAAAATTAAACCCAAATCACCAACGCGATTGGCAATAAAAGCCTTCATCGAAGCCCGATTTGCCGAATCTTTTTTAAACCAAAAACCAATCAATAAATATGAGGCAACGCCGACACCTTCCCAGCCAAAAAATAATTGCGCAAAATTTGCTGACGAAACCAAGGCCAACATAAAAAATGTGAACAAGGATAAATATGACATAAATCTGGCAATAGATTTATCTTCGTGCATATAACCGATTGAATAAAGGTGAACTAAGGACGAGACAAAAGTAACTACAACAAACATCACAACACTTAAGGCATCAACATGAATTTCCCAGTTGGCAACAAAATTTCCAGAATGAATGAAGGGGAAAATTATTTCAGTGGAAATTTGACGATTTTGATTAAATTCATAAAATAAAATACCCGCACAAATTGCCGATGCAAACATCAAAAAAGTTGTAAAATATTGGGCAAATTTATCTGCTTTGGTGTGATTGCTTGAATTGTGATTAGCAAAAATTCTTGATGACAATCCCGAAACCAAAAAACCAATTAATGGCAAAAAAATTATAAGTTTTGTTAACATATTTACTTAGATTAATTTAAATTATTTTCACTATTTTATAAATTTAAGTTTTTTAAAACAACTCTATTTTAAAAATTAATTTTCAAGAAATCACACAACTAAATTTTTTATTTATTCCAAGACACTTTGCGCAAATTGGAGAAATTATATTATTTTGCCCCAAATCATCATCAACTTCTGGCAATAAATCTTCATAAATTTGTGAAAAATTTTTTCTTTTAACTAATCTTGGAGACCTAATATTATGATTATCAAATTTATTGATAGGTATTGGAGAAATTTCTAAACATTGACTGTCATCATTATTTTCAACGCTATTTTGGTCTTGATTGTGGCTTGAATTTATTGGATGTTTTTGATAGTTTCCAGTGCTTATATTTAAAGATCTAGAATAGATTTGATCATAAGGTAAAATTGGAGGTGGCAATTTTAAAGGTTCAATTAATTCAAATTTTTCCATAACCAGAAATTCATCACTCGGAACTTTAATGCTAATGAATCCTATTTCTGCATTTAAGGTTGTTTTTGTCATTTGCATTTTAGGAAAAATTCACAAATTCTTTAACGATGGTTTTGATTCCCGTTTTTTCAAAATTTATGGTCAAGCGATCACCGTCGGTTCCTTCTATTGTTCCATAGCCAAATTTGTTATGAAATACCCTTGCTCCAATCAAAACATCGCTTTTATCAATAATTTTTTTGACATTTTCAAGGGAAGTTGATGTTGGAGAATTATTTTTGAAATTTGCTAGATTATTAATTAATTTTCTTGGCTTTAATTCGTCAGATTTTTGACCATAATTTGCGAAATAATTGTTTTTATATTTTTGATTTTTTTGTTCCTCAACTTGATTAAAATCATCATCGGCATCATATTTTTTATAAGTCGAATAATTATTTTCATAATTGTAAATATTTTCAAAATTTATTTCATTTTCTGGAATTTCCTTGATAAATCGAGATGGCTCCGACGATTGAAAATCGCCAAAGGTGAATCTAGTTTTGGCATAAGAAATACTCAATTTCTTTTTTGCTCTGGTAATTGCAACATACATCAATCTTCGCTCCTCTTCAATACCATTTTTTTCTTCGCTGGATTTTTTGCTTGGAAAAATTCCCTCTTCTAATCCGGGTAAAAAAACCATTTCAAATTCCAAACCTTTGGCTGAGTGAATTGTCATGATATTAATGGAATCATTTTGATTTTTATTATCTTTAACCTCAACCAAGGAAATATATTCCAAAAATTCGTTGATATCTGAAAAATCATCAAGACTATTAACAAATTCCTCAATATTTTCTACTCTACCTTGAGCTTCAAAATTATTTTCCGCACGCCACATTTGAATATAACCAACTTCATTTAACAAATTACTTGCAAATTGCCTTAAAGAAATTTGATTTAGATTTTGATGATTTTTTTCAATTACCGCCACCAAAAACCCTAAATTTTCTTTAGCTTTACCCTTGATTAAACCATTTTCTAACGATTTTTTTATAGCATTAAAAAGCGAAATATTTTCTTGCTTACTTATATTTCTTAAGTTTTCGATACTAGCGTCGCCAACCCCCCTTTTTGGAACATTAATAATGCGAAGCAAAGCCAAATCATCAGCCAAATTTGAACAAAATCTTAAATAGGCAATCGAATCTTTAATTTCAAGGCGGTCGTAAAATTTCATTCCACCAATCACCACATAAGGGATTGCCTGTTGCATTAAGCTTTCTTCAAACTGCCTTGTTAAATATCCAGCACGCACCAAAATGGCGATTTGCGAAGGCAAAATTCTTTTATTAACAATTTCATTTTTGATGGTTTTAGCAATTTTTTGCGCTTCACTTCTATCATCGGCAAAGCAATTAACCTGCACCTTATCACCCTCGCCCAAATCCGACCATAATTGTTTTTTGTGACGCTCTTTATTTTGCGAAATCACATTATTGGCAATGCGTAAAATCCTTGAAGTTGAACGATAATTTTGTTCAAGACGAATTATTTTGGCATCCTTAAAATCTTTTTCGAAACGCAAAATATTTGCAATATTGGCTCCACGCCAGCTGTAAATCGATTGGTCGTCATCACCAACACAACAAATATTTAAGTAAAGTTGCGATAATTTTAGCAACCATTGATATTGTGAATCATTAGTGTCTTGATATTCAT
>JALREU010000085.1 GCA_023256705.1 Rickettsiales bacterium | reverse complement strand
TATGTGCTATCTGGGTTCCAACTATATGTATCAGATTTTTCAACCTTAATTTCTTGCCATTTTTTATCTCCTAAGAATAAATTTGCATATCTTTGAATGAATAAATCTCTATTTATAAATTGATTGGTAATTTTTTCAATTTCCGCCGATGATGGCCAAATATCTTTTAAATAAATTTTTTGATTATTATTGCCAATTCCAATAGCATCAGTTTCGATATTTATTTTAACCGTTCCAGCGATAGCATAGGCTACAACCAATAAAGGTGAAGCCAAATAATTAGCTTTGACTAACGGATGAATTCGACCTTCGAAATTTCGATTTCCAGACAAAACCGAAGCCACAACCAAATTATTATTTTTAACCGCTTCTTCAATTTTGTTGTCCAAAGGACCAGAATTGCCGATACAGGTGGTGCAACCAAAGCCAACAACATTGAATCCGAGTTGATCAAGATAATTTTGTAATCCTGAACTCTCTAAATATTTTGCTACAACTTGCGACCCTGGTGCCAATGAAGTTTTTACTTTTGAATTGACCTTTAATCCGAGCTCTACGGCTTTCTTTGCTAATAATCCTGCCCCAATTAATACTGATGGGTTTGAAGTATTAGTGCAGGAAGTGATTGCCGAAATAACAATATCGCCATCGCAAAGTGTGCTATTTAAATTTGGTATTTCAATTTTTTTATCTTCTTCTAATTTTAAATCCTTTTTTAAATTTTCATATGATTCTCTAACTTTGCTAAGCTCAACTCGATCTTGTGGACGCTTTGGACCTGCAAGGGAAGGGGAGATTTGTGATAAATTTAGAGTGATTACTTCGCTAAAATCAGGTTCATGATTGTAATCTTCAAGATATACCCCTTGAGCAATGGAGTAATGTTTAACTAAATCAATATTTTCAGTGGTGCGACCAGTTAAATATAGATATTCTAGAGTTATTTTGTCGATTGGAAAAATGCCACAAGTTGCACCATATTCAGGAGCCATATTGGCGATGGTGGCTCGATTGGCAAGCGATAAATTGGCAAGACCACTGCCAAAAAATTCGACAAATTTTCCAACCACACCTTTTTTTCTAAGGATTTGAGTGATGGTTAAAACTAGGTCAGTAGCGGTTATTCCTTCATTTAAATTACCTTCTAGTTTGAAACCAATAACTTCTGGAATCAACATTGATGATGGTTGTCCAAGCATCGATGCTTCGGCCTCAATACCGCCGACGCCCCATCCTAGGACACCAAGTCCGTTAATCATGGTGGTATGGCTGTCGGTTCCAACAACAGTGTCAAAATAAGCAAGATTTTCAACAGCTGAATTTTTTGAACAAACAACCGAAGCTAAGTTTTCAAGATTGACTTGATGACAAATTCCAGTTCCAGGTGGCACTACGCGAAAATTATCGAATGAGATTTGTGCCCATTTTAAAAATTCATAGCGTTCAAAATTTCTTTGATATTCTAAATCGGTATTTTTTGCTAATGAATTTTTGTCACCAAAATAATCGACCTGAACCGAATGATCAATAACTAGATCTACGGGCACTAACGGATTGATTTTTTTTGGATCTTTTTGCATTTTTTTAACCGCATCACGCATTGTTGCTAAATCAACAACTGCAGGCACTCCCGTGAAATCTTGCATCAAAACTCTTGCAGGGGTGAAGTCGATTTCAATGCGATTTTCTGGGTCTTTGACTGATTTAACAATTGCAGTAAAGCTTTTTTCGATAACCGATTCGTCGCTGGAATTTCGAACTATATTTTCAAGAAGAATTTTTAAACTAAATGGAATTTTTTTTAGATCAAGATTTAATTCTTTGGCGATATTGATGATTGAAAAATATGAATAATTTTTTTGATTAACCGATAAATTATCTTTTTTATTTAACATTTTTTTAAAAAATTAATTTGATGAAGTACTGAAAATTTTCCAATTTGGATCCGACGAAGTAGTGTCTTTTTTAAAGGTCCAAATATCGATAACTTCGTGAATTTCATCTTTTTTGCCATTGATAATATTTTGATCTTTATCGGTGATATAATTTATTTGATTTGAAGAGATTTTAACCACAATTGAGGCTTGTTTATCAAGAAGAATTGCCGAGATAATTTCGGTTTTGTTGATGGAAATTAAATTAGTTACTAGAGTTTGATTTTGTGATTTGCGCTGATTTATTGCAGTTTCAAAGCCTTGGTAAATTTTTTCGGAAAGTAAGATTTTTAAAGTTTCCAAATCGCCTTTGCAAAATGCATTAATCACCATTTCAAAAGCCATTTTGGCGCCATTGATAAAAAATTCATAATTGATGTTACAACTATTAAAAATTTTTTGTAAATTTTCTTTGGTGTCAGAATTTATTTCGTCAAATTCTTTTTGAGAAGTTGATTTTGAGCCAATTATTTTTTCATTTTGTGCCGTTGGATTATTGCTAGATTTTTGTGCTCTTTCAAGGATTTCTTCAATTTGTTTTTTTCTTTCTAAAAGTTTTTTATGAATCTCGCGTTTTTCATCTTCATCAATGGTTCCTAGGCTTTTGTTTAAGCGGTAAAAAATTACAGCGGTGATGATAGCTAAAATAATTATATCCATTTGATTTTGTTTAAATTTGCATGGGGCAGACGACGGGAATCGAACCCGCGACCCTCAGAACCACAACCTGATGCTCTAACCAACTGAGCTACGTCTGCCATTTAATAGTTTTTATTCTAAATTCTTTAAATTATTATTCAATTATTTATTTTTTATCTTTATTTGGATCAAGCTAGTTTTAAAAATTTGTTTTAATTGGGTTTAAGGCAATCTTAACAAATCAACATTTAATTTTAAAAATTATCAAGGTCCATTTTTTAAAATTGCCTAGCAGAGTTGGATTATTCTGGTTTGGAATCTACCGCATTCTTAGATTCTCTTGCCAGTTTTTCAATTTCCTCAAGCGCTCTTTGATCTGGATCTATATTTTCTCCATCTCCTCTTCGGCGAGGAGGAGTTGGCGGTGGTGGCAATTCATCTTAATCTAAAACAGGACGCCGTGGCGGTGGCGGTGGTGGTAGAATTTCATCTGAATCTAGGTTTTGATTATCTCTAATTTTAACAGGTGGCTCTGGAATTTTTCTAGATGGAGGAATGGGCATCAATATTAGATTTTTATTCTTAACCAGCACTAGAACTATCATTATTTTTTTTGCTATCTGAATCTGGTTTTGGATTATATTTTTCAAGATCTCTTTTAATTCTTGTTGCCTCAATAAAGTTATCAACGATTTCTTCTGTTATTGTTTTTGGTGATGAATTTTCATCTGGCGATGCATTAGAAGGTGATTTAGGCATATTCTGAGCTCCATCTTTTGCAGTTCCGCCAGAAGACATTGTTTTAGGTAAATTTTCAAAACTTTCTAATACATCTGAAGCTATTTGGCGACCTGAAGATATATCGTTTTTGATTTCATCTACGCTTTTTAAAATTGCACCACTGAGATAGTCTAAATCATTGAAAAATTCTTTTTTTAGATTTTTTACAAGCTCTTCATTGGTATATTTTGTTGATTTAAGCATCTCATCCGCTTCCTTGATTTCTTTTTGTTTTTCAGTGAGTTGGGTATTCAAACTTTCTTTGTTTTCATCAACTAAATTATCAAAAATTTGTTTTAATTCTTCTTGAGTTTGTTTTGGAGAAACATTGTTTTTGCTCAAAATTTCAGCTTTAATATCTTCTGCATCTTTGATTTTTTTCTCTAAAGCAGTCATTTTGCTGGTTATTTTTTGTTTTTCTTCATCGGTGGTTGTCGATTTTAGTTTTTCTTTTAAATCATCAAGTGATTTGGTATTTTTTTCAATATTTCCAATTTCCTCTAATTTTGATAATTCATCATTTATTTGTTTTGAAGATGTTTTAAGTTCATCTAAGTTCTTTTGCACAAGTTCTTCTTTTGATGAATTATTTTTTTTAAGCTCTTCATTCTCTTTTAAGTATTTTTCCTCTCTAAGATTCATTTGCCTTTTCATTTCTTTTTGGAAATCAGATCTAGATTCTTTGTCGATTTTTTCAAATAAAGTTTTTTTCTCATTGTCTTTATCATTATCTTTCTTGCTTTTATCATCTAATTTTTTCAAGGTTTCTTCTAATAATTTTTTAGCATTTCTTGCCTCTTCTTTTTTGGCGGTTCTTTCAAATCTTTTAGTGGCATCATCTATATTACTATCTCTATTTTTTGATTTTTCTAAATCTTCATCAAAAATTTTTCCAAATGGATTTTTTTTGCCATTTACATCGTTAATCATTTCATTAGCTAATCTACCAAGCGCCTCAGTCTTTTGCTGTTGCTGATATTCTTCAAGTCCTTTTTTGCCTTCACCAAATTTATCATTTACATATTTGGCAATAGTATTTACTGGTTTCGTGATTGGACTGATTAAAATTTTTCCAGCGGTTGTAAGCATTGTGTCATCTGCTCGAACTTTACCAAATTCACCAACTACACCAAGCCCTTTAACACTTTTCACCTTTTGCTCATCTTCAAGACCAAATTTTTTTCTAACATCATCAATTTTATCGCCACTCTTGAAATCCTCCTGCCTTGATAACATTCTCGCCATTTTTCTATCAAATTTACGCAAGGCTTTATGTGGGTTAGATTTTGCTCCACCTTCATTGAGAAAAGGAATTTGGAATGATTTTAACCATCTTCTGGCGCCAGTTCCTTTATTTTCAACTTTTCCTAAAACTTTATTGATGGATTGACCTATTTTACTTTCATCCCAATGATGATCTTTTAAGTGAGTTGGGTTAAAGGCTACATACTTAAATTTTTTTGCATTTTTGGCTATTCTTCGAGGATTTTTAATTGAACTAAAAGTTAACTCTCCCCCTTTATATACCATTCTTAAGACATGACCGGGAGCGACAAAGGCAGTATTTAAAACCGCTCTAACAAATTTTGCTGATTTTCCGCCACTTTCTAAAGTATCTTGTTTTTTGACATTTTGCTCCATTTGAATCCTAGTCATATTATCGCGATATTTATCGGCAAATTCTTTGGCTTGATCAACATTACCAGAACTTATCAAGGCTTCTGTCATCCTAGCAGATTGCCCACCGCTTAAAGTTGATTCTGATTTCATCATATGTTTAATTGATGATTTTTTGAAGAATTCAGAAACCTTTTTTTGCGAAATGGATGATAGATTTTTTTTGCTCCAATCCTCAATATCCCTTTTTATGAGGTCTTGGGCTTCTTTACCAAATATTCCTTGCTCTTTGAGTTGCCGAGCTTTTTCTTTTATCATTTGCTTCATTGGTTGCTTAACAAGCTTTTCATCGAGTCTTTTTTTGATATTTTCACCATCAATTCCAAGTAAAGTAGAATTGTTTTTGTTTAGCATATTATATTGATTTAAGGATTGAGCTGTTTCCTTTCTTATAAAAGCTTCTCTATCGGAACCTTTAAGGTTTTTCGAGTCGGCACTGGCGGAAGCTTTATTGATGGCTTCGTCGATTTTGGCATCGCGCATTAAGGATCTAGCTCCTCTAAATCTAATTCCAACTGCCTTAAATCCATCATTGATTCTTTCATTTAATGATCTATCTGTTCCAAATTTCGCTCTGCCAATTTTGGTGCCAGCTGAAATACCAAGTCTGATTGCATACTTGGCAAGGCCACCAGTATATTTGGATGTTACTGCAGATTTTGCAATCCCCGCCATTCCCTTTGCAATTCCGCCAGCAAGTGAAAAACCTGATTCGCCATGACCTTTTTCTGAAACTGAGTCAGCATTTGATACTCCCCCAATCGTAATTAATTGCCCTGCAATGTAGCCAGCCTTGTCGGCAAATGTTTTCATGATAAAAATTAATGCGCCAATTTTTAAGAAAAATTCTGCCCAATTAAAAACCGATCTATTGCCTGGAGGTGATGAATTTGGAACATTAAATGGATAGTAATCACTATTAAGTTTTTCAATGCAAACCTTGAAATCCATCATACTTTTGAATTCAGCATCGATTATCATTAGAAATGGATGTAAAATTGTAAATAATAAGATAATCTCAAAGGCTCTTGATCCCATAAATGAAAGCCAATTCTTGAACATATCCTTGGTTTTTTCAAATAATGAAAATAAAATGAAAACTGGACCAAGGGCAAGACCAAAGCATATTTTAATTAAGTTAATTAGATATTTGATGGCAATATCTAGTACCGCATAAATAAAATAACAAATTAATGCCAATATAATTGGGATATAAGCTATTGATAAAAATTCGGTGCCTTTAGTAAATAACAATCCAAATACTCTATTGATATTGGGCTTGGATATCAGGTCTCTAACCAGCATGTCTACATAAATAAATTTTTTATGGACCGAGGTTGAAGATTCATCAGCTTGAAGATATAAAGACCCAAGGGTAGGGCTGATTTGAGATTCAAAAATTCCAGTTACAACCTTAACCATTGAATCCATTCCTCCTTTGAAAAACTGTATAACAAAACCATTGTAAAATTGCCAAGATGTTGAGTTGGTA
>JALREU010000084.1 GCA_023256705.1 Rickettsiales bacterium | reverse complement strand
AAATTTATCTTGCGTGAATTATTGGTGGATTTTTTTGCGGTTTTATCGTCTGCAAGTCGAGAAAAGTGCGAGGTGCCACCCTCGGCGAACTCTTCAACCAAGCTGTTCCATGAACCGCATTCGGAACATTTTCCAGACCATTTAAAATGAATGGCTCCACAATTTTGACAAGAATAAGCGGTTTTTTTATTTGACATTTAGTAGCGTAATTTTGGAATTGTGATATCAGAATTTACCATCACTAACATTCTAGTGCCTTGAGGAATTCTGATAACGGGAGTGGTGTCTATAGTATTTTTAACCACATTGCCAATCGTATCGAGGAAAATTTTTGATACATCATATAAGGCTTGATTGGCAGCATTGCCAATCGTTGTGGTGGTTCCTTGATTAGCATTTACAGTGGTTGAAGTTTGAGTATTGCCACCTAAAATGGCTTGAGCTGTTGCCGTTCCTGCTACCGCCAAGACACTGCTTAGCAAGGAATTGGCAATTAGAGAAGAAAACTTGCTATCTAAATCTCCCGGAATTCCAGCTCTGCCAAATTGGTCAGATGCAGTAAGGGCAATGTTAATTGAAACTCCATCTGGTCGAAGCAATCTTGACCATGAAATATTGACTCTGCCTTGACCCCTTCTAACTTCTGAAGAATATGAACCATAAATTCGGGAACCTTTAGGAATTAAAATTTCTTTTCCAGCCTCTCCATAAACATCTCTAGTTATGATTCCGCGAACATCACCCGGAAATTCGGTGTTAATTGCGGTCTCTAAAATAGCGTTAATCATTTTACCTTGAGCAATGGTGCGAGTTCTGTCTTCAATCATTTCAATTTCAACTGTGCTTTCAGTTTTTTTGATTTTCTGCCCCAAGGTATCGCCAATTGAAATTATATTTTTATCTTGTCCAACACTATTTGCAGGCGACCCGCCAGTTCTTTCTGAAAAAACTAAAATTGGTGAGTAGCGCGGACCAAATAATGCTTCATTTTCTTCCTCTGCCTTTTTTTCTTCAATTTCTTTGGTTTTTTTATCTAGTTCTTGTTTAGCTAAAAATTCCTCTTCCTTTTTTTTGTAATTTTCAGCGAGATCAAGCTTTTCCTTTTCGGCTTTTTCATTTTGTTCTTGTAATTTTTGTTCTAATTCTTTGATTTTATTGTCTAAAATTTTTATTTCTTCACTGGATTTAGCAATAAGAATATCTTCTTCTTGTTTTTTAGCTAATTCTTCGGGAGATAAATCCTTTGTGGCATCGTCATTTGGATTGTTTATAGAATTTTCTTTATTGCCTTCTTTAAAATTAATTGGCTCATCAATTTTAACCTCAGATGGAAGCTCAGGAATATCTGGAATTTCAGGTTTTATCTGCTTTTCCATTAATTCCAAATTTTCAATTTTTTCTTTTTTATCAACTTCGGTTAAATCAAAAATTGAGTTTTCTTCTGCTGGCGGAGCGATTGGAGCTCCCGGTTGTGATTCAATTTCTTCTGGCTTAACTGCAATATCTGGAACCACCATTACTGGCTGTTCAGGTTTTACGCCGCTTAAAAAAATATAATAAGTAAAGCCAATTAAAATTATCGATGCCGCAATAATTATAAAGGTGCTTTTTTTAGCTGAGGAAATATTGTTGGCGCCACTGTCTTTTATCTCTACAGGACTATCATTATCTTCATCTTCATTTTCAATTTCTTGAACTATTTGTTTTGGTGGTCTTGATTTCATGAATAAATGAATTTAAGTAATAATTTTTAATATTTTTATTTTAGCATAATCTTTTTTAAGAAATCCATAATTTCCTCAAAAACTAAAGATTTATTTTCACAATTTACAATTACATGATTATTAAAATCTAATAGGGTAAGTTTTTTGTTTTTTGAACTAATTAAATTATAAATTATTTTTCCACTAACTGGATTAACAACTGGGTCATTCTTGGCTTGAATTATAAGGGTTGGTTGAATAATTTTATATAAATTGTCTTTACAAATATTCATGAGTTTTTCTAGTTCATAAACCCCTTTTAAATAATTTCTTGAATAATTAATATGAGGATTTTCTGGCTTATCATCGATATATTGGAATTGACCTGACTCAATATTAAATTTATGCAAAAGTTCATTCCATAAATTTATACCTGGAACCATTTTGGTTTTGATATCAAGTAATTTCAATGCCGAATTAATGGAAATAACCGCCCTTAATTTAGATTTTTTTATATTTTTTTGAGAAGCGCTAAGAAGAGATAAAAGACC
The DNA here is from genome assembly GCA_023256705.1 of Rickettsiales bacterium. Lineage (GTDB taxonomy): Bacteria > Pseudomonadota > Alphaproteobacteria > Rickettsiales > UBA1997 > CAILUF01. Next base: position 4,410 of record JALREU010000084.1, on the reverse strand, counting down.
ACCAGTGGAAAATCCAACAATTATTAAATTGTCAAATTTATTACTCAAAGCGCAATATCCTCTATGTAAAGATTGATACCAATCTATCCATTCGCAATCTTGAAGGTTAATGGGGGCGGTACCATGTCCTTTGAGGCGAACATTGTAAGTGGAAATTTGGTTTTCATTGAAAAAATTTGCTAAATCTTCCATTTCTTTCGGCGCTGATTTATAGCCATGAACCAAAATTACAGCATAATTAGATGAGCATGAAACATTGTAAAATGGCGCTCCAATTGATTTATTTTTGGAGAAATTTTCATCAAAATATTTTTGAAAATCATTTTCGTAATTATTGTTATCAATTTTGCAAATATTTTCAAAAACCAAATTCTTCAAATCATCATCTTTGATTTTGCAGACTCTTTTAACGATGCTATTTGCTGATTCTAAGATATCAAATTCTCGATATATAACCAGCAATGTATTTTCAATTCTAATATGGTGAAAATCAATTTTTTTATTCAATTGAGTTTTGTATATTTGTACTTCGGTTTCTGAGATTTTGCCGATTATATTTTGCTTTAAAGCCAATTCAAAAACATCATCAAATTGGGTAAATTTTTCATCGTTGAAAATACTAAAAATATTTTCTTCTAAAAGTAGGTTATGAAGGCGAAATTTTGCAGTTTTTGCCAATAAAATTGCGCTGTAATAAATGATTCTTTTTAGCTGATCGATATGTATTTTATTTTCATTAAAATTAATCAGGCTGGCGATAAATAAATGGTCAAAATTAATTTGAATATTCAAATAAACTTTTGCCATAAAATCATTTGTTAATTTTGAGCGATAATATTTGATAACAAAATTATTTTTGGTTTCATATTTTATAATCGGAATTTTAGAAATTATTGATTTTGTTGAGCTGATATAGTCTAAAATATTAATTGGGTCGCCAAAATTTATATCGATAATTGAATTCATTAAAATATTGCCCTCAATTTCAAGCTCTTCGGAGATTTGGCTTGGCAAGTTTTTGATTAATTTTGAAGCAAGATTTTTGATATTATTTTCACCCGGACGAATTGGATAATAGGTGATGTTGACTGGAACAATATTAGTCTTAAGATTTTGGATTTTATCTATATCAAAATCAAAGCCAAAATTTTGTTTATATTCATTTATTATATTTTGATTGTTATTGAGGTGGGCATAAACCAAATCTTGTCGATATAATTCTGATTTTAGCGCTAAAACCGAAGCTCCAGTGCGAATAGGTCCAACCCGATAAGGTGTGTTGCTATTAAATAACCCGTCGAAAGAAATTTCCTTGGATTTAACCATACTTCCCTCTGGGTAAATCATCCAATCATATTGGCCAGAAACTAAATCGCCAAGAATAATATTATCTCGGTTGGGGTCTTTGGTTGAAACGGTCCCAACTGAGCGCAAAAATTTTCCAAATGAGCCAATAAAAATTTTCGAATCGGCAAGGCATCGAATATGTCTTGATGTGATTTTATTGATTACATAAGGAACAAAAAAAGTTTCGCTTCTAGTGAAGTGATTGGCAACAAATAACACGGGTTTGTCTGGAATTTTTTCAATTCCCGATACTGTAAATCTTGAACCAAGAAGCCTTTCAAGTATATTCATGGCAAGTGATGCGTATCGAAAGGATTTAAAGTTCATTTAATATTAGTTTAATTCATTAAATTACGAAAAATTTTTTTCAAAAACTGATTGTGAAATTTTTTGCAGTTCAGAGATTGACACGGATTGATTGTTAATTGTTAAGTTTTCTTGAATAACTTCGCCAATTTGGTAAAATTTAATTTGGTTTTTTTCAAGAATTTTAACAAATTCTTTTAGATTAGAGTTTTTTACTGAAACTACATATCTGGATTGATCTTCGCTAAATAAAATCTCGGAATCCGAATAATTTGGATAATCTTTTTTGATTTCGTCAATATTGAGATTGCAACCCAAATTTAAAGTTGACATTTCATAGCAAGCCACAAGCAATCCGCCATCGGATATATCGTGACATGAACTCAAAATTTCTTTTTGAATTAGCTCTCGAACAATTTCAGAATGCCTTTTTTCATGCTCTAAATTTACTTTTGGTGGGTTTTTTTGATTTTGAATTTTTAAAATATCTCTTTGATATATTGAGCAAGAAATATCGCCAAAAGAAGAAGCTATTACAAAAATTTTGTCATCGATATTTTTAAATTTTATATCGCATCTTTTTTGATAATCAGTAAGAAGACCAACTCCACCAATAGCCGGTGTTGGTTGAATTGCTTTGCCATCGGTTTCATTGTATAGCGAAACATTGCCAGAAACAACTGGATAATCTAAATATTTGCAAGCTTCAGTTATGCCTTGAATTGAACGCACAATCTGCCCCATAATTTCTGGTTTTTGAGGATTACCAAAATTCAAGCAATTGGTAATTGCCAGAGGTTTAGCACCAACGGCGGAAATATTTCTATAAGTTTCGCAAACCGCTTGAATTGCACCTTCAAAGCTATCCGCTTCAACATATCTTGGTGTACAATCCACCGACATTGCCAAAGCTTTTTTGGTGCCTCTAACACACACAACTGAGGCATCGCCATTAATTGCAATAGTATCATTCATAACTTGAGAGTCATATTGTTCTGATACCCATTTTTTATCGGCCAAATCTGGCACTAATAATAAATTTTTTAATACTTCTATATTTGAATTCATATAATTAAATTTTTTTATTAATTCTTTACAAATTTACAAAAAAAGTAAAGTTTTTTTTGTATAAATTTTATTAAATTAATTATCTTTTGTTTTTAAAAAATTGTTGAAGCAATAATTTTGACTCTTCGGCATTGATTCCTGAGTAAATTTCGCTTTTAAAAATTGCTAAATTTTTGAAATTATATAATGGGTTACTTTCAATGGCACCAAATTTTTCGTCATTTGCTCCATAATAAATTCTTTTTATTCTAGTGTAGCTTATAGCCATAAGGCACATTGGGCATGGCTCTAAAGTTATGAATATATCGCAATTTTCTAAGGTTGCACTTTTTAAGGCGTTGCAAGCGGTTCTAATTGCTAAGATTTCTGCGTGTGCTGTATGGTCTTTATTGGCTTTGGTCAAATTATGAGATTTGGCGATAATTTGATTGTTGTAAGTGATAATACATCCAACAGGAACTTCATGGGCTTCAAAAGCCAATTTTGCTTGAGATAAGGCTTCAAGCATAAAATTGCTGGAGGGTGAACTGGAATTATAAGGCATTATAAAGGCTATGATATATTTATTTTACAACTATTTTGCCCTGAGCGGTTTTTTGGTGAAAATCGCCATAAAATTTATATTCGCCTGAAGAAAGACCTTTGATAGGAATGGTTATGGATTTCCCAGCTTGGATTAATTTTTCTTTTTTTAAATCATCGCTTTCAAATTCTTCGATGGTGGAATCGGTGTTTTCAATAATTAGTTTGAAACTTAAATTGGCGGGAACTTCAATTAAACTAGGCTTGAACTCATGATTAACAATTTTAACAACGATACCATCACCAACCTTATTTTCTGGCTTATCTTGGGCAAAGCTGTTGGGTGAAGTTAGGGCAAATAGACTTAGAATAGAAATAGTTTTAATGAGTTTTTTCATTTGTAAAAAATAGGTGTAAATGGTGACCCCAACGAGATTCGAACTCGTATTTTCACCGTGAAAGGGTGACGTCCTAACCGTTAGACGATGGGGCCAAGAATTAGATAAAAAAATAAATATAATTAAAATCTTTAAATCATTATCTTGGATATTATTTTAATGAGCATAAAAATAATTGCAAATAAATTTTTTTCAAAATCAAAAACTATTTAATAATCTTGTTTTTAGCATAGTAAACATAGCCATAATGGCTTATATCTATGATTTGGAAGTTGTTATTAACAAAATTGCAACTCTCTTGGTTAAGAACTTTTCGTGTCAAAATCATATCAAAATTAATTTTATGTTGGTGATAATATTCTAAATCACTGCATAAATTCTCAAAAAACCAATTACTATAAAAATAAGTTTCCATTGGAAATAAATGGAAAAAAGGCATTGAATGCGGGGGGAAAAGTTCTGCCGTTACGGCAATAAATTTAGGTTTGAATTTTTTGGCAATATCTAAAAAATAAAAATTTTTCTTATAGATTGAATCATTAAAATTCGAATAATTTTTTAAAAATATCATATAATATGAAAAATTAAGAACTAACAATGTTAAAAATAAATATTTTAAAAATTGATTTTTTGAGAATCTTTTGGTTTTAATATTAAAATAATTTTGATTCAACAAATTCACAAATTATATGTCCTATTAAAATATGTGCTTCTTGTATTCTCGGTGTATCCGTTGATGGTACTCTTAAACAATAATCAGATATGTTTT
>JALREU010000083.1 GCA_023256705.1 Rickettsiales bacterium | reverse complement strand
CCGAATTAACATCCAAAATTATCGCAACGGCTCAAAAAAATAAGCAAGCAATTACTTTTTCGGAAATAAAATGGGATAAATATGGTGGAAGAATTGTTGCCAAAGTCATGATTAATGAAAGCGATTTAGGTCAAGAGCTTATAAAGAAGGGGCTGGCAAGAGTTTATAATGGTGAGAAGAAAAAAAGTTGGTGTTATTAAAATTGATATTTTCAAGTTTGTTCGGCTTAGTTTTGTTGATTTGCAATTAAAAACTCAGAGGCAAAATAAAGTGATCCACAAATCAAAATCACGGTTTTTTGGTTTTTAAAATTAACCTCGATCGCACTAAAAGTTTCAGTAAAATTTTCTGTAGTTTGTGCATTAATTTTTAAATCTTTGGCAATTTTTAAAATATCTTTAGCCTTTCTAAATCTTGAGTCTTTGGCTATTTCTGGAATTAGTAATAAGTTAATTTTAGAGCCAATTATTTTTAGAAATTCTTCACAATTTTTATCATTCAACATTTGAGAAATTAGAATTTTTTGATGGTTTTGAAAATTTTCTAAAAATTCGGCAATAGTTGTCGCCCCTTGAACATTATGGCTTCCATCGAGATAAATTTGAAAATTCTTCGAGAGTTTTTTAATTAAATTTCCCGAATTAATTTTTTCAAGACGAGCTTTCCAATTGGTGTTTTCTAAGCCATCTTTAATGTTTTGATCAGAAATTTTAAAGTCTGTTTGATTTTTAATTGAGCAAATGGCGGTTTTAGCATTTTCAATTTGATGAGAACCATTTAATGGAATTTTTATTGAATCCAAATCAATATTTGTTTGAGCAAAAAAATCTTTAGTTAGAACCAATTTAGAATTAAGTTCTTGAGCTTTTTTTGAAATAACATCAAACACCAAAAGTTCTTGATTAGCGCATATTGTGAGGCAATTTTTTTTAATAATACCAGCTTTTGCCTCGGCAATTTTGTCAAGCGAATCACCCAAAAATTCTTGATGATCAAAAGAGATTGGGGTGATAATTGATTGAAAAACCTTAGGCAAAACATTGGTGGCGTCAAATTCACCGCCCATTCCAGTTTCAAGTAATAAAATATCGGCATCATGATTTGCAAATGCCAAAAAGGCAATTGCGGTTGTGCCTTCAAAAAAAGTTGCATCAATTTTTGGAGAAATTTCGCAAGCTTTTTGACATATTTCGCTATATTTTTGCAAGAGTTCATCACTAATCATTTTGCCAGCAATTTCAATTCTTTCGTTAAATTCAACGAGGTGGGGCGAGGTGTAGCGATGAACTTTATATCCAGCTTCTTCATAAATGGCTTTTAAGAAAGCCAAAGTTGAACCTTTGCCGTTAGTGCCCGCAACATGAATGGTTTTGGGAAGTTTTAAATGCGGATTATCTAACCTTTCAAGCAAAGTAAAAATTCTTTCAAGACCTAAATCAATATGGTGAAAATTATTTGGATTTGGCCAATTGGGTAAAATCATATTATTTATTTTTCTTTAAAAATACTTTATATGCTCGGTGAAAATTATAGTTAAATTCGGCTCCAAAAATAAAGGCTAGGCTAATCAAATAAAAAAACATAAGAGAAATTATCACCCCAGCAATAGAGCCATAAACAAAATTCATTTGGTCAAAATTATTTAAATAAATTGAAAAAATATTTACCAGCAAAACCCACAAAATTACTGCCAATATTGAACCTGGAACGGTTTGGGTAATTTTTTGTTTGGCATTAGGAAGTGCATAATATAAAACCGAGGTGGAAATTGTTAAAATTAAAAATAGGGCAATTTGTCTTAAGTAGAAAAAATCATAATTGATGTGTAAAATTATCGAAAATTTTTGTTCAATGGTTTTTAAAATTATGGGCACAACTACAAAAATGGTGATTCCAGAAATTATTATAAAAATTATGGTAAAAAATTCAAAAATACTCACAATTCTTCGTAAAATATATGGCGGAGGAAAGGCGACTCGGTAAGCTCTATTTAAAATTGTGCGACATCCTTCAACCGAAGATGATGCCGTCCAAATCACCCCAATAATGGCAAGAGTTATGTAGCCATCACTTGGTCCAGAAATAATTTCATTGATTCTTGGAGCTAGACCTTTAGACATTTCATCGGGCATGGTGGAAATTAATTGCGATAAAAATTCAGTACCAATTTTTGATTCACCAAAAAGTCCAATCACTGCAATAATAAAAATTAATGATGGGAAAAAAGATAAGATGCTTAAAAAAGCAAGATATCCCGCATGCTCAATTCCATCATGGTTGACGGTGTCGATTACGGATTTTCGAAAAATCAGGATGGGAATGATAAAATATTTGTGAAAATAATAATTTAGTGAACTTCTTTTTTTTACAGGCATTTTTTTTCTGGAATTTCTTAATTTAATAAATCTTTACTTAAAATAAATTTTTCGATTATGAATTTATTACTGGTAAAAATTCGATGATTTTGCTGATTGTTGGTCAAGCAATTATACACAATTCTATGGCATAGATATTGTGTTGTCAAATTTTCAATCCAATTAAAAATTTGTTTAATATTTGCAGAATTTTCAAAATCACTTTGCAAAAAGAAATCAAGAATTTCACAAATTTTATTGCTAAAAAAATCATGGCGAATATTGCAAAAACAGGCGAAAACTACATTGTTTTTGTCGTCAAAGCCAAGAACCAAATGATGATCTTTTTTTAAGGAATTAAAAATATCGTCGATTAGGTTTTTATTTTTAAAATTTAAGCGAAATTGTATAGATTTACAATATTTTGCAATTTGAATTCGGGTATTAATTGTTTTTAATTGCATTTTGCTCATTTCAATTTATCTTTTAAGTTGTTGAAAAAATATTTTATAAATTTTATGGTTTTTGAATTTAATAAGTTGCATTTTACGGATTTAGACCATAGAAAATTCTTTTATTCCACACAAATTCAAGAAGCACTTAAACTTGAATTTTACACGGCTTTACTTGAAGTTCAAGAAATAGATAATTTAGTTAAATCAAATTTTCTAGAATTACAAAAAATAAAAAAAATCTCCGATTCAAAAAATAAGAATCAAAATTTAGAAAATTTTTATACAAAAATTCAAAAAAATAAAGCTTTATTTTTAAAAATAATCGAGTTAGATACCAAGCTCCAAGATGTCTTAAGAAGGGGAAGAAAATCCGCCACTAATGATATTGTTAATGCTTATAAAAAAAATTCAAAAAATTTTAGATTTAATTTTGCCGAGCTTTTAAAAAAATGCCACCGCCACAAAATTCCTGCCAAAACCTTACAAAATTTTCTTGATAATAATTTTAAGGTAAATATAAGTTTAAGTCAACATCCTACTAATCCGCTAAGTTTAAGCTATACTGAAATTGGCAATGAATTTGATAGAATAATTGCTGATAAAATTAGTCTAAATTTCAAGAAACTAAATAATATTTTGAAGAAAATTATATTATGCGATATTTCTCGAACCAAAAAAACTTGCCAAGAAGAAATGATGGAAACTGAGCTGGCTATAAAAAATATTAGAGTTGCAGAAAATCGGCTTTTAGATGATTTTAAAAATATCATCGAAAAATCTCCTTATGTTGCAAAAATTCAGGTTGAAAATAACTTTTGCAATATCGCAAGCTGGAGCCATGGTGGCGATGCGGATGGTAATATAAAAAATAATGCCAATATTTTGGAAATTGGCATTTCAAGGTTAAAAAAATTAAAAGTTAAAATTGATATTCGCCATGATAGTGCCGATATCAGAAATTGTGTGAATGAATTGCTTTATAATTTCGGTTTTAAGGATTTTTCTTATAATGATGAAGAAACAAAAATTTCGGTTTTAACCAAGATTTTGGAAGATGATAAATTGTTAAAAAAAATTACCGATTTTATTTTGCAAAACAGCAATAATAACGAGATTGTAAAGAGATTGTTAATTGTAAGCAAAAATAAAGTTTTCTTTGAAAAATTTATTATTTCAAACCATAAAAATGCTAGCGATAATTTAATGGTTTTGGTGTTATTTAAGGTTACTAAAAACCAAAACAGCGCAATAAATATTGTGACCCTTTCTGAATCTTATGAGGATTTGCAGACAATTTTTGAAGTTCAAAAAAAATTATTAGAAATTCAGGTTTATCGAAATCATTTGTCGCTTTGTAAAAAAATCATTGCCATGATTGCCAAAAGTGATACGGTTAGGGTTTCTTCAATAGCGGTTGATTATTACCAAGATAAGGCTTCTGGACAGCTTTTAATGCTTAAAAAAATTGCCAAAAATTCTTATAATCTTGATCTAAAATTACATATTTTTAGTGGGGGCGGTAATGCTTTGCAACGCGGTGGAGGAAGGCATGATGAATTAGCTTATAGGGTGGCTTTAGCAGGAATAAATGAGGCCAAAAATATGAAATTAGAATTTTTGGAATTTGATGCAATTTTTACAACAATTCAAGGTCAGCAACAGCAAATTATTTTTTGTAATCAAGATATTGCAAAAAATAATTTAGAAAATTTTGCATTGAGCAATTTGATTTCAGCTCTTGAAATCGCCGGATTTTGTAAGCAAAAAAGTAGTTTTAAAAATCAAAATAATAGTCTTAGAAAAAAATTTAGTGATATAACCATCAAAAATTATCAGCAAAAATATTTTGGAAATAAATTTTTTAATGAATTATTTTATAATGCCAATCATATTGGGGTTGCGGTATCAAATTTAAGCTCCAGACCTTTGTTTCGTGGCTGTAAGCAAGAAAATATTTTGGCACCAGTTGAAAAAAGTTTTTTCTATAAAGACATTAAGGATTTTAATATTTTTAATAGTCGAGCAATTACTCTTGATAGAACTCTGGCCCATAGCGGAACTTTTGCCTTGATGTTTCTTGGATTGCTCGAGGCTTTTGAAGATTTTGCTAAAAAAAATGATAAAAAGATTTTTTTAAAACTTTATCAAACCAACAAATCATTCCAAGATTTTATCCGCAATCAAATTTTGGCTTTGCAGATGGTCGATATTTATTATGCATGGAAGATGTTAGTTGGTCAGGCAAGACCTAAGGCAAATGAAATTATAACAAATGCAAATTTATTTAAAGATCTTTTGGAAAGTAAAAAATATAATTTAAAAGACCGACAATTTATCACGATGTGTTATTTGGATCTTTATATTTTTAATGTCGCCAAATTCATTGCCAAATCATTGTTTTCGCAGGATTTAATGCTGGATTTAGAGAGTTACGATTTGAATAAAATTTTAGATATTTACAGCGATAATTTGTCGCATGAAATGAATTATCGAAAAAATGAAGCAATTTTTTCCAAAAAGGTTGAATCTGAAATTGTTAGCAACATTAATTCGTATCAAGAAATAACTTTACAAGAAGATGATTTAAAAATGTTTCATCTATCTTATATTGCTAATAATATTGTTTTTAATACTCCGCTTAGTTTAATTACCACTTTCACGCAATTTGAAAAAAAATCCCTTCATACTGAAAATTTTTTAAGAAAAATTCGAGATAAGGACTTGTTTTTTTAAAAGTTTTTGATTTAATTTATTAAAATAAATCTTAATTCAAATCATATGAAAGACAAAATCAAAAAAGTAGTTCTTGCTTATTCTGGTGGGCTTGACACCTCAGTTATTTTAAAATGGCTTCAAGAAAATTATAATTGCGAAGTAGTAACTTTTACTGCAGATTTAGGGCAGGGTGAGGAGTTGGAGCCGGCTCGTAAAAAAGCCCAAATGCTTGGGGTTAAAGAAATTTTTATCGAAGATTTGCGTGAAGAATTCGTTGCCAATTATGTGTTTCCAATGTTTAGAGCTAATGCATTATATGAAGGAGTATATTTACTTGGAACTTCAATCGCTCGACCGTTAATTGCTAAAAGACAAATCGAAATTGCCAAACAAGTTGGAGCAGATGCGGTAGCCCATGGCGCAACTGGTAAAGGCAATGATCAAGTTCGTTTCGAACTTAGCTATTATGCCAACAAGCCTGATATAAAAATTATTGCCCCTTGGCGTTTGTGGGATTTAAATTCGCGCACCAAATTAATTGAATATGCTGAAAAAAATCAAATTCCTGTTGCCAAAGACAAAAGAGGTGAAGCGCCATATTCGGTCGATGCTAACCTTCTTCACACCTCAAGTGAAGGTAAGGTTTTAGAAGATCCATCAATGCCAGCTCCAGAATATGTCTATCAGCGCACCACAAGTCCTGAAAATGCACCAAATGAAGCGACTTTCGTTGAAATTGAATTTGCAAAGGGTGATGCCATTGCCATTGATGGCAAAAAAATGTCGCCTGCCGAAATACTCACTAAACTCAATGAGTTGGGTGGAAAAAACGGTATTGGCAGACTTGATTTGGTTGAAAACCGTTTTGTTGGAATGAAATCTCGTGGAGTTTATGAAACTCCCGGTGGCAGTATTTTACTCGTTGCCCATCGTGCAATTGAATCAATTACTTTGGACCGCGAAGCTATGCATCTAAAAGATGAGTTAATGCCAAGATATGCGAGTTTAATTTATAATGGTTTTTGGTTTGCTCCAGAAAGATTGATGCTTCAAGCCTTGATAGATAAGAGTCAAGAGAAGGTCGAGGGCAAGGTTCGCTTAAAATTATATAAGGGCAACATTATGGTGATGGGAAGAGAATCTAGTCAAAGTCTTTAT